>NZ_JBLUOI010000002.1:0-173954 GCF_048059995.1 Metabacillus sp. YM-086
GCCAAAAACAACCAAAGAGTCTAAAGTTCAAGCGGCTGGTTTTGTATATGAAAATATTTTAAAAAGAAATTTCAAAGCAGATCACCCTAATCAAAAATGGGTAACAGATATGACTGAGGTATGGATTGGACCACACAAAAGATGTATCTCAGCTATTCTAGACTTATTTAACAGTGAAATTATTGCTTTTGAGATTAGCACAAGTCCAAACACTGAATTAATTGAAGCTACTGTAAAAACGGCGATGAAAAATAGAAATCTGAAAGATTTAAAAGGTGTAGTCATTCATAGTGATCAAGGAAGTGTCTATAGATCCATTAGCTACAATGAATTAAGCAAGAATCTACACTTTACCCCGAGTATGTCACGTAAAGCAAATTGTTGGGACAATGCGGTAATAGAGAGCTTTTTTTCCCAACTAAAATCTGAGTTTCCATGTTTTTATCCAACAAATAACATAAAAACAAGTGATACAAACTTTAAAAAATATGTACAGTATTACAACGAGGAACGAATTCATACAAGAACTGGTTTTGTTTCCCCAAGTGAATATTATAAGGATTATATCCAAACTAAGAAGCAAAGGCTTTGCCTATCAAACTTCAAAGCAGCAACTTGATATGGAGTGGTGGGCATTATAGCCTTGTTTGGTATGCCAACCATTAACTAAATGGCTGGCTTTTTGGTGGCAGAATCATGCCCACAGAGGCTCCATGTCAAGTATTAGATAAATCTCAGTTTAAAATTCAAAGGACAATTACATTTCGTTTATTTTCCAATTTTGTCGTTTTGTTTTTTGTCTATTTATTGGGGGTTTGACCACAGGCACCACCACTTTTCGACCTTTATACTTCTATAATGATAGGAAGTATCATCGGCTTTCTTTTTGTTTGCTTATATAAGTGCTGACCAATTGTTTTTTTTATGTTTTGTTTCATGACGTTCCATTGGTGAACTTTTGCTTTTTGAAGGTCTTTTATGATTCGTTCTACTTGGCGGTTTACATCTTTTAAGAGATCTTCTGAATTACGTGCATAAACAAACCCTCTTGAAATCGTGTCTGGACCAGAAATGATTTTTTTATCAGCTTTACTTAGGGTAATCACAATAACAAGCATCCCGTCCTCAGATAATTGTTTTCGATCTCTTAAAACAATATCACCTATGTCTCCCACGCCAATTCCGTCTACAAATGTGTTACCAGCAGGTACTTTTCTAGTTTGACGGGCTTCTTGGTTTACAATGTCTACTACATCACCTAGGTTTACGATAAAGGTATGATCTTTTTCTACTCCAACAGATTCAGCTAATAAACGGTGTTGATGTAACATTCTATATTCACCATGTATTGGTATAAAATATTTTGGCATCATTAATGTAAGCATAAGCTTTAGGTCTTCCTGATATCCATGACCTGAAACATGCATGCCTGTTGAACTTCCTGAACCGTAAATAACTTTAGCCCCTAGAGTAAACAAGTTGTCAATAATCTTCGACACATTCCGTTCATTACCAGGTATTGGAGAAGCAGCTAATATGACAGTATCACCTGCAAGTATTTCTGCATCACGGTAATTTGAAGTGGATAGCCGAGCAAGTGCAGCCAGTGGTTCTCCTTGACTACCAGTACATAAAATAGCAACCTTTTCCGGTGCAAGCTCATTAATTTGACTAGGTTCAATTAACATACCATCAGGGATGGTTAAATAGCCTCGTTCAATAGCTACATCAACTACATTCACCATACTTCTACCTAGAAGTGCAAGCTTTCTATTGGTTTTGATTGCAGCATCAACGACTTGTTGAACACGATTAACATTTGAAGCGAAGGTGGAGACAATGACTTTTCTTGTGGCCTTAATAAAAGCTTCCTCCATATGCTCGCCAACCATTTGTTCTGATGGAGTTAAACCAGAGCGTTCTGCATTAGTACTTTCTGATAAAAGAGCTAGAACACCCTTTCTACCAATTTCAGCCATTTTGTGGATATCTGAATGTTGATCATTTACAGGAGTTAAATCGAATTTAAAGTCTCCAGTATGTACCACAACTCCTTCAGGTGTGTGAAAAACAATTCCCAAACAATCTGGAATACTGTGATTAGTTTTAAAGAAGCTTAAGGTAATTTTATTAAATTCTACAGTAGATTCAGAATCTATTTGAATCAATTCAGTATCTCTTACTAGATTATGTTCCATTAGCTTTAATTCAATGAGACCAAGTGTAAAACGTGTTCCATATATAGGGACATTCAATTTCTTGAGAAAGTAGGGAATACCACCAATATGGTCTTCATGGCCGTGTGTTACAACTAGCGCCTTTATTTTTTCCTTGTTTTCCTCTAAGTAGGTTAGGTCAGGAATGATTAGATCAATTCCTAATAAATTTTCATCTGGAAATTTGCCTCCGCAATCGACTACAATGATTTCATCGGCATATTGAATCACATACATGTTTTTCCCGATTTCATTCACACCACCAAGTGCGAATAGGGATAATTGATCCGTGGCCATCTTATGTCCTCCTATGTAAATAGTATTCATATTATGCCAATAATTTGGTTGTTTATTTGTTAATTGTAAAAAAACTAGGCTGTTTTCTTAATTAAAGGAAAAAATGTTGCAGAGAAGTTGAGGTAACTGAATTTCTGTTATATAATAGATAAGAATCAAATATTCTAAAAATTAGGACGGTGATTCAATATGAACACTGAGAAGAATATTATTGAGGAATTTAGTGTTTGGCAAAAACAACTAGGAAAAGCTGATGGTACAATCAAAACCTATATTGGTGTACTAGAAAAATTCGAGGCTTGGTTATCATCAAAAGGTAAATCACTAAATTCGGTCTCTAAGAATGATGTTCAGTTATATATGGATGAACTTGAAAATCAGCAAAAAACGGCAGGAACAATTGAAAAATATTTAGCAGCTATTAGTGTTTTTGTTCGTTTTATAGACAAGTCTGAAATTGTTTTGGATATCAAGCGTAAAGAGAAGATTAAGGATACAAGCATTCCTGAATCTCTGGAAGAAAGTGAAGAGAAAAAACTATTACTTGAAGTGAAAGCAGATGGTAATCTTCGCAATATAGCGATTGTTTATACATTATTATATACGGGCATTCGTATATCTGAACTATGTGCTTTAAATTTTGATGATATCCAAGAGGTTGATGGAAAAAAGAAATTATTAATTAAAGATCATGATGGTGAGATTGATCGTTTTATTCCATTAACAACAGATGTAAGCTATCATCTGGAGAATTATATTGATTCTTTAACAATTAAAAAAGATGCCATTTTTGTATCAAGTGTGAATAAGCGGCTCTCTACTAGAGCTGTGCAATATATGTTACAAAAATATGATGTTAATCCCCATAAGCTTCGTCATACATTTTGTCAGAAGCTAATTAATAAAGGAATTAATCTTCATATTGTTGCAAAATTAGCAGGTCATAAAGACGTTAATGTGACAAAAAGATATGTTGGAAATACACAGCCCAATTTGGATAATGCAATTGACCAAGCTTTTTCATAGGATACACACGGATGCTTTGTTATGGTTAAACCACGTTATTTAACGTGGTTTATTTTTTTGCAAAGCTAATTCTTTGGAATTTGTTCTTTCTTGTGAAAAGAAAAAAGGAGATTGCTTTTTCAATTAACATAATAGACTAATCATTATGGATATTTATTCCTTTTATACTATGACTATTGAACTATTTAGTTGTGGAAATTTGGTGCTTATGACCTTTTTATTATTGGTTCTAATATAATATGCTTAATATTAGAACTGAAGTTTGCCGATTTTTAGAAGATCTTTTTATA
Source organism: Metabacillus sp. YM-086 (assembly GCF_048059995.1). Taxonomy (NCBI): domain Bacteria; kingdom Bacillati; phylum Bacillota; class Bacilli; order Caryophanales; family Bacillaceae; genus Metabacillus; species Metabacillus sp. YM-086. The sequence goes on from NZ_JBLUOI010000002.1 coordinate 3,830, forward strand.
TAAACTAGAATGCTGTCAAAATACATAGGTTGTTTGTCATTGGGGGGATATTGATGATTGAAGAACACACGAGATACTCACGTCTCGCACATATTACAAAATTAATTAATACAAAACTAGAATTGCATGAAGTGTTAGGGCATGTTGTAACAGCTATATCTGAGGAAATCTTCCGGTGTGATTCAGTTGGAATATACCTCCCTCAAGAAGATGGAACATATCGGGGTTATGTTGGTAAGCCTGAGTATATTAATGGTGCCACATTGGATATGCATGTAATTGATCCTAAGAAAGACCTCCTTGCAAATGAGGTCCTTGAAACAAAGGAAAGTATTTATATTCCTGATACGTCAAAGGATTCTAGGCCTGACCGTAGAGCGGTCGAAGCATTTAAAATAACTTCTCTATTAGCACTGCCTATTAATTATGAAGATGAAGTATACGGTCTTGTGTTTCTATTTAACTATGGAGTTTATATGAACCTTAAAGATACTGAGATTCAGGCAGTAGAAGCTTATGTAAATATGGCTGCAGTTGCCATAAGAAATGCGAACAATCTATCTAAAAAGGAAAATCTTATTTCAGAAAAACAACTTCTTATTGATGTTACAAAGGAACTGTCTCTTTGTTCTACTTTAAATGAAGTATTGGATAAATGTTTTTCATATGTAGGAAAAGTGTTGAAAAATAAAAATATTGGGGCTCATTTATTAGATCCTGTTGCAGAAAAACAAATTAAGCCAGCGAGTCTTAGTAAAGAAAGTGATTGGACAGAAGAAGCTTGGATGAAAACTCATAATGTTATAAACATCGATCATTCAACAGATAAACTTTTTCAAGAGGTTATAAAAACGAAAAAGGCTGTGTTAATCCCTGATGTTTATCGCGACCCACGTCCTAATCATGATGCGTGCCGTTCATTTGGTATTAAAGGTATTCTTATGCTGCCAATTGTAACAATGGGTGAAATATTGGGTTTACTAGCTATTGTAAATCTAGGACAAAAAGAACGTGTTTACACACAAGCTGAAATTCAGTTAGCACAGTCTATTGTAGAAGCGACTGCGTCTGTTTTATCACATATCATTTATATGGAGAAACAGGAACTTATCATAAAGAAGAGAACCTATGAGTTAACAGAAAAAAATACGGAGCTTGAGGCTGTTGTTGGAGAATTACAACGTTTAAGTCGCGAAAAGGAATTAATTCTAAATTCGGCAGGAGATGGAATTGTTGGTGTTAACATTGAAGGTAACATCTCTTTTTGTAATCCAGCTTCCGAATCAATATTAGGTTATCGTGAAAAGGAATTAATCGGTAAGCCGTATAAAATCTTTTTTAATAATAGTGATCAAAATCTACAAAAGCCGGGAAATAAAGGTAACGGTGTAACAACCTATACAGATGCAATATTTATTCGTAAAGATGGATCAAATTGTCCGGTTGAATATTCCTCAACGCCAATTAAAGAAGAAAAACAGCTAGTTGGTTACGTTGTAACATTTAAAGACATTACGTATCGAAAACAAATGGAAGAGAAAATAAACTATCATGCTTATTATGACAGTTTAACAAATCTTCCTAATCGACTGTTATTAAAAGATCGACTTGATCAAGGATTAGTATATGCACAGTTGCACAAAGAAAAACTAGCGGTGCTGTTTTTGGATTTAGACCGATTTAAAACCGTTAATGATATGCTTGGCCATAGCTATGGTGATTTATTATTAAGAATGGTAGCAAAAAGATTAAAAGAATGTGCTTACAATGGCTGCACGGTTTCACGTCAAGGTGGAGATGAATTTACTATTATTTTACCTGTAGCACGAAATGAATTCGCGATAAGGGAATTCGCGGAAAATATTATCTCTGCTTTTGAGGAACCTTTTGATCTTAATGGAAATGAGATTTTTGTTAAGGCGAGTATCGGCATTAGCTTGTTTCCTCAAGACGGTGAGAAAGCTGATGACTTAATTAAAAAAGCTGATACAGCCATGTACAAAGTGAAGGAACTTTCAGGAAATGATTATCAATTTTACACTTCGGCAATGGACAAGCGGACAATGGATAATGTGAAACTGGAAACGTCTTTATACCGAGCGTTGGATCTTAATGAATTTCTTGTCGTATATCAACCACAATTTGATTATAAGCATAAGAAAATTATTGGAGTGGAAGCACTTCTTAGATGGAACCACAGTTCAAAAGGAATGATTCCACCAGGACAGTTTATTCCACTTGCCGAAGAAACAGGGCTTATCGTGCAAATAGGTGAATGGGTACTTAAACAATCATGTAAACAACTTAAGGAATGGCAAGATAAAGGATTTAAACATTTCACAATATCTGTTAATGTATCGGCTCAGCAATTTAATAAAAAAGACTTTGTCACTATGGTTAAAAATATCTTAGCAGAAACACAACTTGATCCTAGCTATCTAGAGCTCGAATTAACCGAAAACTTGATTATCCAAAATACTGAGGAAACTCTATCTAAGATGTCTGAACTTAAAAAATTAGGAATTAAGATTTCAATTGATGATTTTGGAACAGGATACTCATCATTAGGATATTTAAGGAACTTTCCAATCAATACGTTAAAAATTGATCGATCTTTTATTAATGATGTTTGTCACGATTCAAAAAATGCAGCAATAACCAATACAATTATTACATTAGCGCACAATTTAAACTTACATGTTATTGCTGAAGGTGTGGAAACCAAAGATCAAATTGATTTTCTCTCATCAAGTAATTGTCACCTTGTGCAAGGTTTCTATTTTTCACCACCTATAAAAGCAGATGATTTTTTTGAAAAGTACTTAAATTAGTTTTTACTATTTAATAGTCAGGAGGATAAAATGAAGGCAATTCGAGCTGTGCTTAATTATTTACAAAATGGCGGAGTGAAATATATATTTGGAATTCCAGCAGGTTCTGTGAATGCGTTTTTTGATGAGCTGTATGATCTCCCAGAGATAACTCCTATTGTTACAAAGCATGAAGGTGCTGCTTCATATATGGCTGCTTCTTATGCAAAATATTCTCAGAGTTTAAGTGTTTGTATAGGATGTAGTGGACCAGGTGGTACAAACTTAGTTACAGGTGCAGCGAATGCAATGCGAGAGCATTTACCCGTTTTGTTTATAACAGGTGCTGTTCCTGTAAATACTTTTGGACTTAATGCTTCGCAAGAGCTAAATGCACAACCAGTATTTGAACCGGTTACGAAGTTTAGTGCCACTGTAAACCGTTCTGATGAACTTATGGACATTGTTGAAGAAGCGGTGAATATTGCCATGTCAGGTGTTCCGGGGCCAGTTCATGTTGCGATCCCAATAGATATTCAGCTTGAAATGGTTGATGAAAATATTGAAATTCCTGGATTCCCAGTCATGAAAAAGGTTGTTCCTCAACAAGAGATTGTAGAAAAAACTGCCGAAAGGTTACTACACCATCAAGATGGAATTATTTTTGTCGGACAAGGAGCAAGACAAGCTGTTGATGAAGTAATTGAATTAGCAGAGCTACTAAATATGTCTATTATTTGTTCTCCGCAAGCAAAAGGTTTAATGGAAGACAGTCATCCGCTGTTTAAAGGAGTATTTGGTTTTGCTGGTCATGAGAAGGCTTCTGAAATTGTTAACGAAAGCAAAGGGAATACTCTTCTCATTGCTGGTTCAAGCTTAGGTGAAACTGCCACAAATAATTGGAATGTTAATTTAACAAAAAATAGAGAAGTTATCCAAATTGATTTTGATTCAACTGTTTTTGATCGCAAATACCAAGTTAATATACCTATAGTAGGGGATTGTAAGTTAACATTACGTGCAATCATTGAAGAGGTGAAAAAGCATGTTAATGATCAACATGTTTATTTCAAGAAAGAAGAGTTTTTCGAACTTGAACATCATTTAAATGAGTTTAACTCTCAAAATGTGTTAGTAGCTCTACAAAGAAGTTTACCAGAGTCTACTCGATATACAATTGACATTGGTGAATTCATGTCATATGTTATTCATTACATGAAGGTAAAAGAGCCTGATACATTTGATATTAATGTCCATTTCGGTGCCATGGGTACTGGAATAGGAACAGCAATAGGAAGTAAATTAGCTGAACCCGAAAGAGATGTTGTCTGCATAACAGGTGACGGTTGTTTCTTTATGCATGGCATGGAAATATTAACAGCAAAGGAATATGAGCTACCTATCCTTTTTATTGTGATGAATAATGCACGTCTTGGGATGGTTTATCATGGACATAATTTACAATATCAACGTTCGCATTCACGCTTCGAACAAAAAGCAGTGAGTATTGCTACAGTAGCAGAATCAATGGGTATATCCAGTGCATGTGTTCAACGAATGGAAGATTTAACACCAGAACTCATTCTACAGCTACAGTCTGAAAAGGGCCCTTCTGTATTGGAAATTCAACTTGTTGATCAAAATATTCCACCAATGGGTGATCGAGTAAAATTTCTTTCATCGTTTGGAAAATAAGAAACTCTATAGGTGGTTAATAACATTCACCACAACGGTATATGACAATAAAAAGCTGACGGTATAAATAAAGCAGACCTTCTTGAATTGAGTAGCAGATAGTTGAAATAAGCGGAGTTTTTCCGGTTAGACTGTAGAATGGAACTCCGTTTAGGGGATATAAGAGGAATTTTTCCGGTTAAGCAAAGTAAAATGTTCTATTTTCATCTTTTTCGATTAAATAGGCGGAATCTTTCCGTCTATTTAACATATTTTTGTTGCTATTTCCTCATTAAGAGGAATTTCTCCGCTTATTTTAGTAGCTTATTTCCTGGCGATTCTTGAAGTTTTATAAATTGCTTAATCGGGTACTAATCTTGTATAAAAAATGCTTGGAGCATCTCCAAGCATTTTTCTTTGCTGATTTACTTGCCAAATTGCTTTTAAAATCCTAGTGCGAATAACTATACGAAAAGCAATCTAATGCGTATTTTGTACTTCAAAACAGAACCCGTTAGTATTTCTTCCGTCAGCTTTTTTACTATTTTATTGTTCGATTTTTGGCTTGGTAATTAATTCGGCTTCAATAATGTATCGTTGTGGTGCTGGTCCGATATAGGTGAAAGGATAGCAGGTTGTAAGTGTTAACGTACTTTTTGGTTTCGGAACAATGACCGTTTTATCGTTTTTATTGACAATTCTAATCTTTTTAATTTTGTACATAAAAGACAAATCTGAACGATTCACGATTAGTTTATCCCCAACGACTAAAGAATCAAGTTGACGAAAAAAGGTATCGCGATGTGCTGATAAGACTGAGTTACTATCCTCGCCAGGTAAGGGTGTTGATGAGATATGACCAACACCCTTTTTTAAAATTTCTTCACTTGTTCCCTGAAAAATAGGCAGTGTTCTATCGAGCTTAGGAATAGTTAATAGTCCTATTTTTGTACCTTCTTCAGGAGGGGCAGGATTTACAGTTTTTATTGTTTTACCTTGTTGAGGTGGAGAATAGGATGCTTCTACCTCTTGTTCGTTTATCGATTGAAATCCAATTGTAATCCAATAGGTCTGATAGATAAAAACGGTGATTCCAACTAAGATGAGCCCTATAGAAAGATAAGAGACAATCCTAGTAACCATTACTTAACCTGTTGAAATCTTTTTGTTAAGAAAAATCCTGTTATTCCTACACCAATAGCTAATAATCCTAGAAGCATATTCATCCATAATGAAGAAGCTGTATCCGGTAATCGATTGTGTAGAAGGTTAGTTAGCTCTCCGGCCATATCTCCCACTTCAGCAAGTTCAATTCCAGATTCAATAAAGAATTCAGAGCTTAACATATCTTCAGATAAACTCATATCTAAAAGCATGTCTCCATTTGTGTTATATAACTCTATTGCTAATGTATTTCCATATAGCTCTTCCATATTCATTAGTTCTTTAAATGTAACCTCTGTTCGAACTCCATTGTTATCATCTAAATAAAAACGTGCATCTAATTGTAAAACATTCATCATATCTTGAAGAATTGAAACTAATTCATTCTGTTGTGCATCAGTTAAAACTGTCATATCATCCATCATTAAATACGGATCAAGCCTTGTTATTATGCCTTCCATTTTTTGCTCTAACTGTTCTTCATCAAGCCCCATGAAATGATTAAATAACGAATCTACCTCTTCATCAGTCAAACCGATTAAAGCCAAAAATTCTTCAATTTCTGCCATTTCTCCATCATGATCTAAATAAAAACTTAAGGCAACATCCAGATCTTCAATGAAATAATAATCATCAAGAGTTTCACCAAACTCTGCTAAAACAACATCCATTTCTTGTCTGGTTATTTCATAAGAAGCTAATAATTCAGCCAGATTTTCATCCGTAATCGGAGTACCTAACATAGAGCGAAGATCTTCTGCTGTTTCAAAGTCATCTAAACTTAATTCATAATAGTCAAGATAATCTACTAAATCCTGTTGCGTCCAGCCTAATTCAGTTAATATCTGATCAATATCTTCCTGAGGTGGTGCAGCAAGTGCGGTTTGCTGTGTTAAACAAAACCATGCAATAAATAAAACCATTACCTTTTTCATGAAAATTCCCTCCAAAAATAGTAGATGATGGTAGTATTAGAACAATTTCCATAACTATACATAAAAGAGAAAAAAACTACAGGTATTCACTCTATATGTATGATTTTCCATCTAAGGGCAAAAGCTATAGAAAACACGAAGCATCAATGAGGGGAACTTTGTTATGAATAGTCAAAAGGATCAGGTAGTATCTACTATCAAGAACGAGCTTAATGGCTCTTCAGACTTGGTGGTTCAGCAATTGGATGCAAAAGAGAAAAAATGCGAATTTTATTATATTAGCAGCATTTGTAATAAAAAAAAGATCCATGATGATATTTTAACGCCTTTTTTTGAAGTAGAAGATATGAGAAGTTACAAAGATTACTTATTATCATTATCAGGGATGAGAGAGTTCAAACAAGATGATAATCCTGTTGATTTATTAATACGTGGTTCGATGATTATCTCGATTGAAGAGATGTTGTTAACGATGGAAATAAAAGAGTTTGTAAACAAAAACATTCCTGAAACAACGATTGAAACAACTATTCAAGGGCCTCAAACAGGGTTTAGTGAAGATTTGGAAACAAATTTAAATATCCTTCGTCATCGCTACCATCAACCAACATTAGTAATAGAAGATGATAAGGTTGGTAAAAAAACACAACTAATTATAAATATTATCTACGATAATAAAGAGGTTAATTGGGATGTATTAAAGGAGTTTAAAGAAAAACTGAAAAACATCGATAAGGATGTTGTCCAGTCAGCTGGTCAACTTTCCAGATTAATAAGCGGGAAGAAATCAATATTATTCCCGACCGTTGTTATATCTGAACGACCTGATCGAATCGCATATAATTTATCAAAAGGTAAGGTAATCGTTTTAATGGAAGGAACTAGATTTGCACTCATTTTGCCATCAGTTTTTTATGATTTTATGAGTTCAATGGATGATTTGTATCAAGCAAAGGGGATTTCAAGATTTCTCCTTTTTTTAAGATATTTTGGACTTGCAGTTGCTCTTTTACTTCCTGCAATATATGTGGGAATTACAGCATTTAATCCAGAGTTGTTTAGGGTTCAGCTCGCTTTATCAATTGCAGGCAGTAGAGCAGCTGTTCCATATCCTGCTTATATTGAAGTGTTATTTATGTTAATAATGATGGAGTTATTGACTGAAGCGAGTATCAGGTTGCCTAAAGCGATTGGACCAACAGCCACAACAGTAGGGGGTCTTATTCTGGGACAAGCAGCTACAGAGGCGGGGCTTGTAAGCAATATAATGATTATTATTGTGTCAGCAGTTGCTATTTCTAATTTCGTGATCCCTATAAATGAAATGGGTTTTGCGATGAGGGTGGCCAAATATTTTTTCTTGGCGATGGCAACATTTACTGGACTAATTGGGATGATCGTGGCTTTAATAGGACTAATTTATTATTTAGTTAGTTTGAATAGCTTTGGTCAGCCTTACTTAGGAGTTTTTTTAAAAGAAAACATGAAAAAATAAAAAACAGAATATTTTTTATGCAAATTCCACTACAAAGCTAGGAAGATGATTATGTCAAAGCGGTTTATCTATGTCATGTTAATTCTTAACATGTTAACAAATATTGTAGCCTATGTTCCAATGGTATTAATTGAAAATCGAAGTAATGGTTCAGTATTAGCAATGGTTCTATCTTTACCAATTGGGATTTTTATCATCTTTCTTTTCACAAAATATATGAGCAAATTTCCATATATGGGATTACCAGAAATACTTGATAAATTTGCACCTAAATGGTTTCGCTTATTTTTTCTGGTTATACAAGGTGTATTATGGTACGTAGCAGGATTAGTTACGTTAGTTGCTTTTACAAATATTTCAAAGCAATATATTAATCCCGACATGGATGAGCTCCTGATTATGCTTGCTTTTTTAATCGTCATTGTATTTGGAGCAACATTACCATCAAAAAAAGTTTTATATGCAACTGAAATTATTTTATTACTTAATCTGCCATTTATTGCTTTTATCATATTCAAGTCATATTTCAATCATGATTTAATGTGGGATTCAGTACGAATTGCTGTAACGCACTTCCAAAAAATCCCGAGTTTTGAATCCATTTCAACCGCTACATTTGTTTACACAGGTTATACAAATCTAGTTATCTTTAATCGATTATATAAAGATGTTAGAGTGAAATATTTATGGGCTATTGCTATATTAGGTTTTTTTACTTTAATTACCACTTTTATAATTCCTATTGGTCTGAATGGATTTGATGGAGCAGAATCCTTTACTTTTCCTTGGATTGCAACCACTGAAGCGATAAGAATAGAATTAGGCTTTATTGAACGAATTAGTTTTCTTTTCCTTGGTTTATATATCAATGTTTCATTAGCTAGTGTAATACTCCATTGGCATGTAGGATTAGAGCTGTTAAAGGCTGCTTTTCCATCTTTTAAGTTTAAAAAAATTGATATGAAGCCTTTTGTGCTTATTGGAGTTTTTACTGTGTTAGCTTTGGTTGTTCAGCTTTTTTTTGAGGAAAAAACAGTTGGAGAAATTGCAAAAGTATGGATGATGCTCTTGTTGCCTGCTCAGATTGCGGGCTTGGTCCTTTTGAAACTTTTATCCAAAAGAAAGGAAAAGCTCTCAAAATGAAAACCAAAATCTTAATAGTTGCTGCTGCGTTCCTATTCTTAGGAGGATGTGGATATAAAGATATTGACCGTCGCTTTTTTGTTGTTTCAATAGGAGTGGACAAATCTGATGATAAAGAGAATATGTATGATATTACATTAAAGGTAGCGGTTCCAACTAGTGAAACAAAAACAGGAAGTAATGAATCACGAATGATGACCGAGTCTGCTGAAACGATTTCAGAGGCGGTAAGAATTATTAAGTCAAAAGTAGAAAAAGAGTTAGATTTTAGTCATACAAAAATGATTGTATTGGGTGAAAAGGTTGTTGAAGATGACTTAACTAATATATTAGATTGGTTTTATCGTAGACGTGATATCCAAGCAATTGCCTGGACAGCAGTTGGAAGTCCAACTGCTCTATCAGTTCTTGAAGCAAAACCTTCTGGTGAGCGAGTTCCATCGAATGCATTATTTTTAAGTTTTGGAAATGTTGGAACAGAAACACCATATGTTACGTCTGTCTATATATTTGATTTTAGGAGAAGACAAACAGAAAGAGGGATTGATCCTTTTTTACCAATTATCAAAACAGAAGAAGAAGCTTTCTCAATTAACAATACAAGCCTTATTTCAGATATGAAACAGGTCTTAATTTTGTCTGCAGAAGAAACAAAATATTTTAGCATGTTAAGAAATAGGTCTTCGAAGTTCGATATTAAAGTAGAAAAAGAGGGGAAACCCTATTTTCTTTTTTCAACAGATAAAATTAAGGCAAGCTTTGATCTAAAAAGTGAAAAAAGTAATCGACCGGTTATTTCTTATGACGTACAACTAAGTGGTATTGTTGAAGAAGCTTTTGAAACTTTAGATGAAGCTAAGGCTAATGAGTATGAAAAAGCAGTTAAAATTGAGGTTGAAGAACAAATTAACAGCCTGCTAAAAAAGCTTCAAAAGGAAGAAGTGGATCCACTTGGTTTTGGACTAAGGTACCGTGCAACCAAAACAGGAAAGGAATCTAATAAAGTAGAGAAATGGGATGAAATATATCCTAATGTTCAATTTAAAGTAAAGGTATCAGTGGATATGAAGAATGTAGGCATTATACATGATCAGGAAGGTCATCCTGAATAAAGATAAAGACAACTTTCCATCAGCTGTTAACTTTCATATGAAAAAGTAAGTAGCTTGACGGAGGGATTTTATGATATTAATTGGAGCGGATAAGCCACACCATGCTCATCGATTTTCAGCTTTCACAACAATATATCGGGAACATTTTCACATAATAGACGGATTTACAAGAGGAGTAAATGGAAATAGTTTTGATCGCCACCGCCATTTATATAGAGGAATTACGTCTTTTAAAAATAAACATTATCATCGATTTTATGGTGAAACAGGCCCTGCTATACCATTACCGGGTGGAGGTCATTATCACTTATTTGAAGATCGAACTTATTATAATTATGACGAGCCGATCGATATAGAATATGGTGGTGTGCTGTATGGAGAGGGAGAACGTCCAAAACACGATCACCGATTCGAAGGAAGAACATATGGGATTGTAGGAGAAGATCCGCTAGCGAGAATGTCATATACGGACATGGCAACTAAATTAATTGACTATAATGGCATAAGAGAATAAAGAGGCGGGATTGCCCACCTCTTTATTTGCTTATCTATAAATCTTTGAACCACCGTCAATAAATTCTTTTGACTTTTCTTTCATTCCTTCAGTTAACAACTCATGCATAGGTTTACTTGAGTCATTACCCAATTCTCTAATGTCATGTGATATTCTCATAGAGCAAAATTTTGGTCCGCACATTGAACAAAAGTGAGCTGTTTTTGCCCCTTCAGCAGGTAAAGTTTCATCATGGTATTCTCTTGCTCTTTCCGGATCTAAGGAAAGATTAAACTGATCATGCCACCTAAATTCGAAGCGTGCCTTTGAAAGAGCATCATCTCTGTTTTGAGCACCAGGATGACCTTTTGCTAAATCTGCAGCATGTGCTGCAATTTTGTAGGCAATTACACCTTCTCGAACATCTTCTTTATTTGGTAAACCTAAATGCTCCTTTGGTGTTACATAGCAAAGCATGGCTGTTCCGAACCAACCAATCATCGCAGCACCTATAGCAGAAGTTATGTGATCATAGCCTGGAGCAATATCAGTAGTTAAAGGACCTAACGTGTAAAATGGAGCTTCTTTACAAATCTCCTGCTGCTTTTCAACATTCTCTTTTATAAGATGCATTGGAACATGACCAGGGCCTTCAATCATCACTTGAACATCGTAATTCCATGCGATCTCTGTTAATTCACCAAGAGTCTCCAGCTCAGCAAATTGAGCTTCATCATTTGCATCGGCGATAGAGCCTGGTCTTAATCCATCACCTAAAGAAATGGAAATATCATATTTTGATAGAATTTCACAGATATCATGGAAGTGAGTATATAAGAAATTTTCTTTGTGATGAGCTAAACACCATTGCGCTAAAATGGAGCCACCTCTAGATACAATTCCAGTGGTCCGCTTAGCTGTTAACGGGATATATCTAAGAAGAACTCCAGCATGTATAGTAAAATAATCTACCCCCTGTTCTGCCTGTTCAATAAGCGTGTCACGATAAACTTCCCATGTTAAATCTTCAGCAATTCCATTCACTTTTTCCAGTGCTTGATAAATAGGGACAGTACCAACAGGAACAGGAGAATTTCGGATAATCCATTCACGGGTTGTATGAATATTTTTCCCTGTTGAAAGGTCCATGATCGTGTCTGCTCCCCATCTAGTTGCCCATGTCATTTTTTCAACTTCTTCTTCGATAGAAGAGGAAACAGCAGAATTTCCGATATTAGCATTAATCTTAACGTGAAAGTTTTTCCCTATAATCATTGGTTCTGTTTCGGGATGATTAATATTAGCTGGAATAATAGCCCGGCCTGATGCAACTTCTTCACGTACATATTCGGGGTCCATCTGCTCTCGAATAGCAATATACTCCATTTCGGGTGTTATAATCCCATTTCTAGCATAATAAAGCTGTGTTACGCGTTTACCGTCTTTTGCCACCAATGGATGAATTTGATTAGAGGGAAAAATCTCTAAGTTTGAATGTTTACTAGAAGCTTTATATCCATTATCTTCGGGCTTAATTTCTCGTCCTTCGTATCGCTTAACATCATTACGATCAAGGATCCATTTTTCTCTCGCTCTTGGTAATCCCTTTCGAATATCAATTTCAGCACTTATATCAGTGTATGGTCCACTCGTATCATAAACTCGAACAGGTGGATTCACTTCTTCGCCATATGTATTCTTCGTTACACTCTGAGTAATTTCTCTTACAGGAACTTGAATGTCAGAATTACTGCCTTGAACATAAACTTTTTTACTTCCGGGAAATGGCTGTTTAATTGTAATCTTCATACTTTCTCCTCCTTGAAAATGAAAGTGATCGATTGAAACATCAGCGGAAGGCAAAAATAAAAACGGGTTCTGAAGTTCAGAACCCGTTCAATAGGTGTAGGTAAAATGTAAAAAGATGCGCGCTTATCCCTTTACAAATGTCGCTACTTCCCTACGCTGGTATCATCCAGATCAGGTTCGAAGGGTCAAAGAACTTCAAACGCGTTCCTCTCTCAGTCCAAGCTAATGGACTCCCCTAGTAGAAATTGGTAATTTAATTAAAATCAGTTATAATCATAACATAATTATCCATGTAGTCAACAGAATTTTTTGAATAATAAGAGGAGTTGAAGTACCTTTATTTTTTCATCAATTGTCGACGGAGCTTCTTCATACGGACATGCCATTCTTCAGACAGTTCACTAAGAGATAAGATCTTTTCAACTTGAGGTAGATCATCTTTATGATGGAAAAATGTATTATGAATGGCTGCAACTGAAATCTCTTTAGGATGTTTTTTTAACCGTTTAATGCTTGAATTTGACGAGATTTGTCCTTCCTCTAAAACACGAAAGAAATAGCCCGTGTAACCATGTTCAACGATCTTATTTAATAATGTGTTGATATTTGTATACTTGTTAATCGTTGAACAAGGAAATCGTCCTTGTGAAACTTGAACTACAGCTTCACCAATTTGATAAATATCACCTATACATACATCTGTTTCTTTCATTCCTGAAACGGTTAGGTTTTCTCCAAAAGCGGCCTTTGGTAATGGTTGTTTGTAAAGGTTCTCCCAAATTTCATAATGTTCGAAGGGATAAACACAAATGACACGTTCAGCCCCTCCGTGGTACTCGTGGTTAGCTACATCATCGTCTACAATATGGCTTGATTTAACCTCTAGTGTTTCAACTTGACTTTTACATATCCCTGAACGAAATTCTTTTCCTTTATGTTCAAGTGTAGATGGTTTACCTTTACTAAGCCAAATAATTTTCTGATCCATAGTATCACTTCCTCATGTATTTATCATTGTGTCAATAATAGAAAAAAATACACCAAAACCTTATGAAATGGTGTATTTTACAGAAAGCTAAATTTATTTTTTCTTATTAACAGGTAAAGGATTATTTTTATTCATTTCAATATTTAATATTTCATCTAAGTTTTGACTGGCAACCAATGTTCGTTGTGCACTAATTCCATCTTCTTTGGCGATTGAAAACATTCTTTTTCGGTATTCTTCTATTACTGCATCTAGTGATTTCACACTGAACACCTCGCAATTTACATATATAGGTGGTGAAAAGTCCTATTAAATCTATTATCGGTTATTTCTTCCAATTGTAAATAGGGAAATACGCTATTTTATGTATAATTTTTTGAAAATAACGGAAAAAGTGGGGTTAACCAAAGTGGAATAGGAGAATAGGGGAAATATCAGCTGGCTTGTTTATTCAGGGGCGCTAAAATTTATCGCTGCAGCAATAGATGATGTGCTCACTGCAGCGATAATGATTAATTCCTGCCACGCCCAAACCTAAATTGTGCATTCAACTGACCTTGTAGCATTTTTTTTCTAACATCAGCTTCACTTTCACGTTGTCTTTCTTTTAATCTCATTTCTTTTAAAATTTCAGTTGTTTGTACACCGTCCTCTCGTTTATCTGCAATGTCCATTAGTGTCTCAATATCAGAGAATGAATATTTTCTAGTTCCTCGTTCATTCCGATATGGAGCAATTAGTTTTCTTTCTTCATAATATCTAATTTGTCTCAACGTTAATCCAGTCAACTCACTGACAGTCCCAATTGAGATTACCTTTTTATCCTTGTATGAGCGGTCTTGGTGATTCATTGCTCCACCCCTTAAAACATTCTTTTTACAAGTATATCCTGTTATGTAAGGAATGGCTTTTGTTTTGTTAGAAAATCTGACATAAAAATATAGAGTTATAAAAAAGGTGTTAGGAATACTTACAGTGAAACTGAATCTTCTTTTAGATGAGGATAAAATAGGATAAACGCAAGGGATTTATAAATCGTTAGAATATACTGAGTATTGTCTGTTTCATTAGAAATTAAATATTCAACCTATGAATTCTTTATAGGAACCGTGAGGAAACACATTATTGAGCTGCATAAGGATTTGTTGGGAAAGAAGGCTTAAAAAGGTGAGTGGAAATATTGAAGTTACCTCTTCATACTGATTTGTTTCAGAATTGTAAATTGTTAGAATATCAATTTTCTCGTTTTTTAAGATTGCCATGTATAATTGCTGAGCCTTCGGTTCATCTTGGTTAAGGTAGAAAACTGTTGTTCTCAAATGATCTGCCTTTTTTGCTATAACCTTTATTTTCACAAGTTTCAACTCCTTAAAGTGTTGAAACTATTCTCGACAAATTTTTAAGAATTTAATCAAATTAATACAATCTTAATAACTCGAAAGAAAATCTTAACATTATATTAATCGTCACATAATATTTTTGAGGTAAAGTAAGAAATGTAAAATTATTAAATATGGAGATGAGTGCTATGAGCAAAATGTTACAAACTGCACTTGAGGAACAAAGAAATTATTACTCTCAAAAACTACTTGCAATTGGTGTTTATAATGGTCAGGTTATGAATAAGATGACGCTAACCGAACTTAAAAATGAATATAATTATTTCTATCATAATGTTCCGAATGTAAAGAAAAAAGGGAATTCTGCGGGATGATAGGGGATGAGAGCTCCACTTAATAGATCAAGAGCTCTCTATACATATAAATGCTTATTTTTCTTGTATGAGCGTTACAAAAAATTCATTAAATGGGTCGTGTAATATGGTCTTAAGTGTTTGGAATTCTTTTTTTACTTGATCAAGACTCTCTAGGGAGGAATGAATATAGTCATCAAGAATTTCCGAATGAAAATCATGTTGATCATTTTTTTTACAATCGATTAATCTGTTGATTTCAGTCCGTACACTACGATCCTTTGAACATTCCTCGAAGATCCATTCCTTCCCTATTTCCGGAAACTCATGATGATTAACAATCCACATACAGCATGCAATCGGTTTTATTACATTTAAATATAGTTTTGTTTTTGATTTATTCGTTTCAAATAAAGAATGATGATTTCTTTTAGCCATGCTTAAATAGTGATGTAGAACGGAAACTGGGGAAAAAGAAAGTTTGGATAGTTTTCTTATTTCTTTTCTAAAAGAAGGGTGATTATGATAGATGATCGGAGAATAAATCCACTCTAGCAATGTTGGATTAGATTTCAAAAGTAGTTGCAGAGCTTTTTTTATATCCCACCCAACATATTCCTCGTTATCTTTTGTAGAATACTCAAAGGTATTCTTTCCTTCTATCAGCTGTAAGTACCAGTTCATTTCTCGTTTATAAATAAATCGAACATCAAAATCACTAAAAGATGTATTCATATTCCATGCTCTGCTTCCAGATTCGCAGGCATATAAAATTGTAATATTTTGCTCTTTTTCTATTTTCTTTAATGTTTCTAGTATTTTTTTATTCATAAGTCACCTCAAGATACATCTTTTCTTCTTTTTCTCCTTTAATACCTTCAAATATTCAATGATTAATAGTAAAATAAAAAAGTATTTAAAATTGAATAGTTTATCTATGGTTAATTTTGAACAAGAGGGCGATGGAATGAGATCATTTACTGAAGAAGAATTACAGAATGCATTAGATTTATTTCGTGTATTTGCAAGAGCTTTTAAAAGTATTTCCGAGCATTCTATCCGAGATAGTAAAGAGCACGGGTTTAATCCAACAGAATTTGCTGTTTTGGAATTATTGTTTACAAAGGGGCCGCAAAAATTACAGCAAATTGGTTCAAGATTGTTACTTGTTAGTGGAAATGTTACGTATGTTATAGATAAGCTTGAAAAAAACGAGTTTATTTATCGAGAACAGGATCCTAAGGATAAACGTTCTATTTACGCGAAACTAACTGACAAAGGGCAAAACTATTTAGAAGAAATCTATCCTATACATGCTATACGGATTGCGCGTGCATTTTCAGGTCTTACGGATGAAGAACAGGAACAATTGAAAGCGTTATTAAAAAAGGCTGGAGTTCATAGCCAACACTTGCTATTTAGATAGACAAAATGTTAATCAGTTTTGTAAACGTTTTCTGAGGGGTGACTTATACAGGTCACTCCTTTTTATTGCTTAATTATAATTGACTAAGCTGCATATTTGCTCTGGTAAAAGTAGTCACGTATCCTAATAATTAAATGTTACGATAAGAATGCTTGTCTCAAAACATGTTAAAACTTGAAATAGCAAATGTAAGAATTTATATTGAGTTAGATATTACATAATACTGACTTTTATAGAGAGGGGTAAAGAATGAAAATAAGTTCTTTTTCAATAAGAAGACCTGTGTTCACTATTGTGACAATGATTCTTGTTTTAATACTTGGTGCTGTTTCTGTTATAAATATTCCATTGAAGTTGATACCTGAAATCAATCCTCCCATTGGAGTAGTCGTGACCAATTATCAAGGTGCTGGCCCAAATGAGGTGGTTGAAAAGGTATCAAAGCCATTAGAAGAAGCACTTTCAACAGTACAAGGAGTGGACACAATCACCTCCACCTCACAGGAGAATGCAAGTTTAGTCATTATGCAATTTTCTTGGACAACACATATTGATGATGTTCAGGATGAAATTAGGACGAAAATGGAGGATGCACCGCTTCCTGATGATGCTGGTGATCCACGCTTCTTAAAGTTCGATCCATCGCAGTTTCCAATTATTCAACTTTCGTTAACATCAAGTGAAAATGCTGATCAGCTACAAGAGCTTGCTCAACAATTAGAGCAGGAATTAACCAAAACAGAAGGTGTAGCAAGTGTAAACCTCTCAGGTATAACGACAGATGAGGTTAGTGTTGTAATTAATCAAGAAAAGTTAGAAAAATATGCACTTAGTCAATCTGAAATTGTGGATGTGATTAGAGCAAACTCAGTAACAACACCTGGAGATCCTGTTGTCACAGAAGGCAAACAGCTAACAACTAGGGTTATT
The DNA here is from genome assembly GCF_048059995.1 of Metabacillus sp. YM-086. NCBI lineage: Bacteria > Bacillati > Bacillota > Bacilli > Caryophanales > Bacillaceae > Metabacillus > Metabacillus sp. YM-086. Next base: position 21,502 of record NZ_JBLUOI010000002.1, read on the forward strand.
AGTAGTATTGATTCTGTTGATGTATTAAAAGGTCTAGTTGTAAAAAAGGACCAAGCAAATGGAGATAATATTACGATAAATGATGTGGCAGCTGTTGCTATTACACCACAAAAATCAAACACAATTACCCGTGCAAATCAAGAACCGTCTTTATTAGTAAGTGTCCTGCAACAATCAGATGCTAACACGGCTGCTGTTTCAGATGCGTTTCAAGAAAAATTAGATGAAATGCTATCAGAGGAAGAGTATGAATCTATTGAGGCAAATATCATTTTTGACCAAGGAGATTATGTTGATCAGGCTATCGGAAACATGGTGAATACTCTACTAATTGGTGGACTTCTTGCCATGCTGATTTTATTTATTTTCCTTAAAAGCGTAAAAAGTCCCTTAATTATAGGGGTAGCCATTCCATATTCCGTTATCGTAACGTTTGTGTTAATGTATTTTTCAAATTTTACCCTAAATATCATGACCTTAGGTGGTCTAGCATTAGGTATTGGTATGCTTGTTGATAATGCAATTGTTGTAATAGAAAATATCTATCGACACCTATCAATGGGAAAGAATCCAAAAGAAGCGGCTTATCAAGGGGCAAAAGAGATGGGACCTGCCATTATTGCATCAACGCTAACAACGGTTGCTGTGTTTTTACCCGTAGTCTTTATTACAGGAATCATTGGGGATCTTTTTACAGAATTTGCGTTAACCATTGCATTTAGCTTATTTGCATCATTATTTGTTGCATTAACAATTGTTCCAATGCTCGCCAGTCAATTATTAAAAAAGCCTCGCGAAAATATGGAAAAGGTTCGAAGAGAGTCTTCATTTATGCATTCTTTAGACGGAGCTATTAGGTGGGCACTCCGAAATCGTGCCTTAGTTTTGGTTTTAACGTTAATGGTCTTTGCTGGAAGTTTATATGGATTCACAAGGGTAGGAGCTGTTTTTCTGCCAAATACTGATGAAGGTTTTTTCACCATTGATGTTGAGCTTGAAAACGGAACTGCTTTGTCGGCAACAAGCGAAGTAGTTGATTCAATAGAAAAAGAACTAGAAGAAGAGGAAGCTGTTGATTTATATGTAAGCTTAGTTGGCTCAACACAGGAAGAATCTTTTAGAGGATCTGGTAGTACCAATATAGCTGAAATCTATGTAAAATTAAAAGAACTACAGAATAGGGAAATATCTACATTTGATTTTATTGATGATGTAAAGAAGTCGTTAGAGCAAGCTGCTAGTCAGGTAAATAACACAGCTGAGCTTTCTTTTAACACTCAATCTTCAACAGGTTCAACACCTAATACGCTAAGCTTTCATGTTAAAGATACAAATGAAGCTCGCTTAAAAGAATCAATTGCCAAGATAGATGAGGCGTTACTTGATATTGAAGAAGTAGCTGAATTAAGTAATGATTTGACTGAAACTGTAGAAGAAATTCAGATTAAGGTAAATCGTGAAAAGGCACTTGAAAATGGATTAACACCTGCTCAGATAGGTATGGTTGTTAATGATGTAACAAGAGGAACAGATGCAATTCAAATGACGAATCAAGAAAACAATGAGATTTATACTGTAAATGTGCGTTATGAAGATTCTGTTCGTGAGAATATTGATGCATTAAAACAATTGCTTATTAAAAAACCGAATAATAGTTTTGTTAATCTAGGTGATGTGACAACAATTGAAGTGGGAGAAGGCCCAGTTTCTATTCAGAGAATCGATAAGCAACTAGCAGTACAATATACGTTACGGTACGAAAATACAACAAATTTAGGTGATATTTCTGCTGTAGTTGATGAAGAAATAGAGAAGCTTGATTTGCCGGAAGAAACGGAAATTGAATTTGGTGGTGATCGAGAACTCTTAGAATCTTCAATGGATGACATGATATTAGCGTTTGTTCTTGCGATCGTCTTTATCTACATTGTCATGGCTGCACAATTTGAATCTTTTAAATATCCGTTTGTTATCATGTTTACCGTTCCTTTAATGTTGATTGGAGTTGCTGTTTCGTTAGTAGCTTCAAACTCTCCAATTAGTTTAACAGTTGTTATTGGTCTTATCGTTTTAGCTGGTATTGTTGTTAACAATGCAATTGTTATTGTTGATTACATTAATCAGAAAAAAGCGGAAGGATTTAAAACATATGATGCACTTGTGGAATCTGTAAAAGTAAGAATACGTCCTATTTTAATGACTGCTCTTACAACTATTCTCGGACTTATTCCACTAGCTCTTGGCTTAGGTGAAGGAACTGAAATTAATAGGCCAATGGGAATAACGGTAATAGGTGGGCTTATCTCAAGTACTTTCCTAACATTGTTTATTATTCCTATTGTGTATAGTTTATTTGATAGGGAAACTAGAAGAATGAATAAAAAATATGTAACTCCAGACGGTCAGTTAATTCCAGCTTATTTACTTGAAGATAAACTCATTCAGGAAGATAGACAGGAAGAAATCGAAAGCTCACAAGATAATAAAGAGCAACTTCCGGCGCCACCAAACCCTTCTAAATTTGAAAAAGAGGATATGGTGATTATGCTCGAACAAATCATTGATATTGTGAAAGATAAAAAATAGAGGACAAATGGGGTGAAAATCCCATTCGTCCTTTTTTATAAGATCAGAAGCGCTTAGCTCAATATTTGATCGATTAATGAACGTAGCATATCGTCTTGTGGAGATTCTCCATATTTTTTAAACGGACAACCTGAGTTCTTTACTCTGTTTAATACATGTTCTATTGTAAATTGCTCAACAGAAAGTTGTGGAGTAATTTCCTCCCAATATAGAGGTGCAGCGATATAGGCACCTTCTTTTTTACCGCGAAGAGAATATGGAGCAATAATTGTTTTACCTTCGGCGTGTTGAATGTAATCCACATACAACCGGTTCCCACGATTTTTCTTCATTCGTTCAATCGTAAAATCATCAGGAAAACTTGTTACCAAAAATTCAGCAATAAAACCTGTGAATATTCTTGTTTCTTCATAAGTAAGAGAATTTTTGGAAATCGGTATATGGATTTGTAATCCTTTATTACCTGATAATTTTGGAAAGGTAGTTAACTGAAATTGGTCAAAAATCTTTTTCATTTCTAATGCAGCTTTAATAGCTAAGTGGAAGTATTCTTTAGAAGGAGGATCTAGATCAAATACGATTTCAGTTGGGTTACTAGTGTCGATTGTTTGAAATGGTATATGATATTCAAATGCTAATTGATTCCCCAACCAAATTAATGTCGATAAATTATTACAAATAATATAATCAATATCCTCATGTTTTTTTGTTTGTATAAAGTCAGGTGCATAGTCAGGGCAATTTTTTTGATAAAAGGCTTCGCCAAACATTCCATGTGGAAAACGGATTACAGTTAACAATCGATTTTGTAAAAATGGTAGCATATAGGGAGAAATTTGAACTAAATAACTTAAAAATGTCTCCTTTTTTAAGTCAACCGTTTCCCATAAAGGTTTGTCTGGATGTGTGATGGAAATTTCTTGATGAATAGGTGCAGTTTTAAGTAAAAGCATATCCCATGTACAATCTTCCACATGATAATCAAATCGAAATGTAAAAAAAGATGGTTCTCTTAGCTGATTTTTATATAGAGATAAAAACTGTAATTCAACCACAATTGCTGGTTTTATCTCAATAAAATTGGCAGTTTCCGATTGTTTGTTTTCTCGGATAATTTGCAGAAGTGCATCACGTTCTTGACTGGAAATTCCATGAGAAAACACTCCTGCTTGAATAATGTTATTTTTTGCATAAACTCCAACATGGAAGTAACCATTCTCTTTATCATAACCAGTAATAAAAAAGCAGGCTCTTTTATAATTCTTAATTTTTAGCCATTGCTTCGTCCGAACGCCTGCCTCCCACTTACCTTTATGCTGCTTCGCAATAATGCCTTCACCATCTTCTAACTTCATCTCTTGCCATAAGGTTGAATAATCGGTTGTACAGGGAACATACTGAAAAAGATTAGAAGTTTTAGTATCAACAGTAGTACCGAGGTTTAACGCCTTAAAAAGATTTTTCAACTCAGACTTTCTTTCCTTCAATGTATTTGATTGTAATGAATTACCTTTTAATTCAAGTAGATCAAAGGCTAGAAATCGACAAGGATGTTTCTCTGCCTCATGAAGTATTTTTTCCTTGTTTTTTAACCTGCCTCTAATTTGAAGTAATTCAAAGTTTGAAAAATGGGGCGTTTCAAGATAAACGAGCTCTCCATCTAATGTAATTGGTAAAAATGGCTCGAAGGCTTTATGTAGTTTTTTAACTTCATTTATAATTTCTGGAAAGTTGTCATTTAGTGATTTTTCATTTCTACTCATTAACTCAATGGATGTGTTTGTAATGGTTAATATCGAGCGAAATCCATCATATTTCGTTTCGTAAATCCAATCTGAACCAGTTGGAATATCTGCGTGTAATGTAGGAAGCATTGGTTTCATGATTTTCCCCCTAAATTGATAATCGTAAGTATCTAATTCTTAATATGGACAGATATATCATGAAACATGAAAGGAGAGAGTTATTTTTGAACAAAGCTGTATTTTTAGATCGAGATGGTGTAATCAATGAGGTGCTAACCAAACGTGTAAAGTTTGTTAATAAACCAGAGCAAATGTATTTGCTTGAGGGTGTTGGTGAAGGGATAAAAATGTTAAACGATGCAAACTTCTTAGTCTTTGTTGTAACCAATCAGGGTGGAGTTGGATTGGGGTATATGAAGGAAGCGATGTTAAAAAGGGTACATGAAAAAATGAAGAAAGATATTAATGAGTACGGTGGAAAAATTGATGATATTATTTATTGTCCTCATAAGCCTCATGCCGGCTGTGCTTGTCGCAAGCCAGAACCTGAGATGCTCCATACACTTGCGAACAAGCATCAAGTTTCTTTAAAAGAAAGTTATATGATTGGTGACCGAGATGTTGATATTATGGCTGGGAAGCAAGCAGGAGCAAAGACAATTTTAATTGGAGATGAAGAGGGGTTAGCGGATAAACATTTTTCTTCTTTATATGAAGCAGCTGAATGGATTATATCTCACTAAAAAGCGATCGGATGTGTTCCGGTTGCTTTTTAATAACCAGAATATTATTGCAACCTTATTCACAACATGATATTCTATTAACGTGAAAACGCTTGCATTTAAAGGATTTCTGAAATTATGAAATCTTTATTATTTTTACTTTTTGTGCAAACGTTTCCGCAAATAGTGACGAAAATTAGGGGAGGTAAAGAAATTTGAACGTAATGAAAAGAAGGTCATTAACGTATTTAGTTGTGTTTATTTTGTTTTTACAGCTGTTTTCAGGTCTTTTTCCTTATGCAAACGCTAGCGCACAGGTAATTAGTCCTGTCATTGGAGAAGATGGCAGTGTAACATTTCATTACAATCAGACAGACGAATCATCGGTATTTGTTATTGGCAGTTTTAATGGATGGGATGTAACAACTGCTGTTGAAATGACGTTAGAAAATGGGGTCTTTTCGACCGTTATTTCAGACCTGGAGCCAGGAGATTATGAGTATAAGTTTCTTTTTAATAATCGCAACTGGGATGAAAACAGTACTGATCCACTTAATCCAAATACAGCGAACGGCAATTCAGCCTTTACAATTGAGTCATTAGAGCCTGTAAAGGTTCAATCAGCTTTAATGGACTCACTTAGTGAGATTCTTGTTACAACAAACAAGAACTTTGGTGAGCAGAAATTTGTTTTAACGGATGTTGCTGAAAATAAGGTGATAGAAACAACTGTAACAAAAGTGGATGATAAGAAAGTCAAATTGACTCTCACTGATGAATTAAGTGTAGATGTAAGAAAAGTCTATAAAGTATCATTAGGTGATTCTGAGGGTGAAAAGGTAGTAATGCGTAACGTATTAAATGATGACAGCTTTTTTTATGCCGGAAATGATTTAGGCTATACGTATTCTTCTAGTAGTACAACTTTTAAACTTTGGGCACCAACTGCATCAAAAGTCAGTCTAGCAATCTATGAAGAAGCAGGTACGTATGAAGGTCCTTTTGTTACTGACCATACAGGCGGTTCAGAAAAGCTCATGACGAGAGCGGACAATGGTGTTTGGTCAATAACAGTTGATGAAGACTTGAAGAATAAATACTATATGTACAAACTCGAATTCGCTGATGGAACTTCTCATTATGCTGTTGATCCATATGCACGTTCTACTTCTGCTAATGGACAAAGAGCTGCGATTGTAGACTTAGACAGTACTAATCCTACAGGTTTTGACCCTGCAGATAAACCTGCAGTAGTTTCTCCTGCTGATGCCATTATCTATGAACTCCATGTAAGAGATTTTTCAATCGATGAGCAATCAGGTATGGAGAATAAAGGGAAATACTTAGCTTTTACCGAGACAGGTACAACAGGTACTAACGGTGTCAAAACAGGAGTGGATTCTCTAAGAGAATTAGGTGTTAACTATGTTCACTTATTACCAACTTATGACTTTGGTTCAGTGAATGAATTAACGGTCAACGACCCAAATTCTTCGGATGTTAAGTTTAACTGGGGTTATGATCCAATTCACTTTAATGTACCTGAAGGCTCGTATTCTAGTGATCCTATGGACCCGACTAGTAGAATTAAAGAATACAAGAGAATGGTTCAATCCTTACATGATAATGGGATACGTGTTATAGCAGATGTTGTCTACAATCACACCTATATGAATGAATCAACACAGCTTGAAGGAAGCTCACCTTTTGATCTTATTGTTCCCGGTTATTATTATCGTACCGATGATGCTGGGAATATTACAAATGGATCTGGTACAGGTAATGAAGTAGCCTCTGAACGACCAATGGTCCGTAAGTATATTAAGGATTCTGTGCAATATTGGGCGACTGAATTTGGAATTGATGGGTTCCGATTTGATTTAATGGGCCTCATCGATCAAAAAACAATGCAGGAATTAACGAAAGAACTACAAAGCAAAGTGGATCCTAATGTGTTAATTTATGGAGAGCCATGGACAGGTGGGTCAACTAGTCTTCCTTCTTCTATGCAGCACGTTAAAGGCTCTCAAAAAGATCAAGGCTATGCTGTTTTCAATGATAATATTCGTGGAGCTATTAAAGGTGATAGTGATGGAGCTGGAACTGGCTTTGCAACAGGTGCTTCTGGAAAAGAGGGGGACATTGTTGAAGGTGTAAAAGCGGCAATTGACCAGTTTACAAGCAAACCTCAAGAGAGCATCACATATGTAACTGCACATGATAACTTGAACCTATGGGATAAATTAATGAGAGTGGCTGGTACTGATACAGACCATGAGTCAGGTCAATATGATCCTCATGCAGTTATTACAGAGGAAGATGCTTTAACGAATGAATGGGTAAAACGTAGTCTTTTAGCAAATGGAATTGTATTAACATCACAAGGCATCCCATTTCTTCATGCTGGAGAAGAAATGCTTAGAAGTAAATATGGTGTTCATAACAGCTATAAAAGCCCTGACAGTATCAATAAGATTCGTTGGGAATTAAAGAACGACTATCAATCTGTTTTTAATTACTACAAGGGACTAATTGACCTACGAAAAAAACATGCTGCTTTTAAAATGGATTCGAAGGAAGATGTAAAATCACATTTACAAGTATTAAAGCAGAATGAAAATGTTGTGGCATATCAACTAAAAGATCACGCAAATAATGATACATGGAAAAATATCGTTGTTATTTATAATGCAAATAAAACGGCAAAGGAGGTAGCTTTACCTGTAAACGGGAATTGGAATATTGTGGTTGACCATACATCAGCTGGTACTGAAACAATTCGTACAGTTCATTCAGACACAGTAACTGTTGAAGGTCTTTCTATGATGGTTCTTTATGATCAAAAAGAAGCAGAATACACACCTGTGCCGACAAGTATTGAAATAAAGCCTGATGCATTTGCTATTAATCCCGGTGAAACAAAAGGTGTTAGTGCTTATGTGAAGGATCAAAACGGTCGTGTTATGTTAGGGGAAGACTTAACATGGACTTCTTCAAATGAAGCAGTTGCAACAGTCAGTAATGGTCGAGTTGATGGTGTAGCAGAAGGAGCTGCTATTATTACCGTAAAAGCGGGAGAAATTCAAGCAACAATTGAAGTTACGGTTGAAACACTTGTACCAGATACAATTTCAATTGTTGGGAATGACTCAGTGTTTGCAACATATTCAACACAACTATCAGCTCAGGTGAAGGATCAATTTAATCAAGATTTATTAGATTCAAAAGTAACATGGTCATCCTCTGACAAAACGATTGCAACGGTTGACAATAGCGGAAAGGTGACAGGAATCAAACCCGGTAATGTTGTTATTACAGTTACTTCTGGAGCTGCACAAGCAACTTTTGATATAAAGGTGCAGGAGAATGTTAAACGCTATGTGCGTATTAAGTATGTGAGACCTGACGGAGACTTCACTGGTGACTTTGGTGCTTGGAACTTGTGGGTTTGGAATACAGGTGTGAAAAACGACCAAATTGACTTTGAAACAATTGAAGGTGATACAGCTATAGCAAATGTTGAAATTGCCCCTGAAACAGAGTCGATTGGATTCTTAGTAAGAAAAGGAACGGATTGGAACACAGCTAAGGTTTCACCTGATAGTGATGACCACAACGTGACGATTAATCGTGATGATATAATAACAAAGGTAACCGTTGTGACAGGTGTTGCGGGTCAAACAGTTGTACCAACTGTGAAAGGTCCTGATTTACAAGATGGAAATGTTACGTTCTATTATAGAGATGAAGAACTTTTCCAAAATGATGAAATGCATACGATTGATGATGTGAAGGTAAAAGTTAATGGTCAAGAATATCGAATGGAATATAGTGGACAAAATGAGTTTTTTACTTATAAATTAGAGAATTTAGAGGAAGGTTCACATGAATATTCCTTTTTAGTGACTAAAGACGGTGAAACCAAAGAAGTAACTGATCCAAAGAACACGAAAAATGGCAAATCAACCATTACTTATACTCTTCCAAACTTAAACATTGAAACGAAGGTTTCACCTTCTGAAATCACATATGATGAAAATACTGTTTTAAAAGTAAATGTTACATCTGAGGATCAAGTTAGCATAAAAGAAATTACGGCTGATTTGTCAGCATTAGGTGGAAAGAGCAAGGTTGAAATTGATCCAACAGTAGGTGCTGTTTCAATAGGTGCTAACGAATCGGTGACAGCTGGAGATAAGGAAATTGTTATCAGTGTTGTTGATGAGTTCGGAAATACACACAAAAAATCAGTGATAGTAACGATCAAGCCAGAACAAGTTGTAGGCGATAAGCTAGACTTTGATTGGGATGAGGCACGAATTTATTTTATGTTAACAGACCGTTTTAAAGATGGTGATTCATCTAATAACGGCGGAGTAGAGTATGATCCAACACACTCAGAGGCATATCATGGTGGTGACTTCCAAGGGATCATTGACAAGCTAGACTATATTGAAGACCTTGGTATTAATACAATCTGGATTACACCAATTGTTGATAATATTGACTTCAATAAAGGCTTAGATTTCAACACAACAGAAGGGCTTGAAGCAAAACAGTATGGTTACCACGGATACTGGGCAAAGGATTTTACAACGTTAGATGAGCATTTAGGTGATATGAAAACTTTCCAAAAACTCATCGAAAAAGCACATGATCGTGGAATAAAAATTATGCTAGATGTGGTTGTAAACCATGCAGGATATGGTATGGATGGGGAAGTATGGGAAACTTGGAAAGCAGATTCTGAGAATCTGCCAACTGAAGAAGAGTTGGCTGAATTTGGCGGTATGCTTCGAACAGTTGATGAGGACCCAACAGTACGTGGTGAACTAGATCATTTACCAGATTTTAAAACAGAAGATCCTGCAGTGCGCCAACAAATCATAGACTGGCAAACAGCTTGGCTTGAAAAAGCGAAAACGAAACGAGGAGATACAATTGACTTCTTCCGCATTGATACAGTAAAACATGTAGAGGATGCAACATGGCAAGCATTGAAAAATGATCTAACTTCTCTTGATCCTGAATTTAAAATGATTGGAGAATATTGGGGAGCAAGCATCACTAATGATGGCGGATACTTAGGAACTGGTCAAATGGATTCACTATTAGATTTTGATTTTAAAGAAAAAGCAAAATCTTTTGTAGATGGTTCCATTGATGGTGTTGAAACATATTTACAAGACAGAAATAGTCAACTTTCAAACACAGCAACACTTGGGCAATTTCTAAGCAGTCATGACCAGAATGGTTTCTTAACGGAGTACGTGAATGGAGATGTTGGGAAGCTGAAGGTTGCATCTGCTCTACAAATTACATCGAAAGGTCAACCTGTTATTTACTATGGCGAAGAACTGGGGCGATCTGGGAAATCGGATTGGGAAAAAGATACGGAAGGAAATGTAGTGGCATTTGGTCAAAATAGAGGTGATATGCCATGGGATCTCTATGAAGATAAAGACCCAGAAGCAATGGCTCTACATGAACATTACTCAAAACTTCTAAATATTCGTAAAGATTTTTCAAAAGTCTTCTCAAAGGGTACGAGAGAAAAAGTTGCAGGTGGAGACTCTGATAAATACATTGTTTTCTCAAGAGAATATGCTGATGAACAATTATTAGTTGGCCTTAATACAACATCAGAAAAGAAACAAGCGACTTTTAAAGTGGACTTTGCTCCAAAAACAAAGTTAACAGATCTTTACAGTGGTAAAAAATACAAAGTTACTAAAAACCAAGAAATAACGATAGAATTGCCTTCAAAAGATCAAGGTGGAACAGCTATTTTGGCAGAATTTACTCCAGGTAAATCAAATAAAAAACAAAAAGATCATAAGAAGAATAACTAAATTGTTTAAATGTAAAAGCTAAGAATAGTAAAATGTATATTGATACTAAAGGAAAAGTCTGATGAAATTTCATCAGACTTTTTTTCAATAAAGAAGAGATCCTACACTTGGAAGGTATTTTCTAGCTGAATATAGAGAAAAAAGAATCTTATAAAGACTCCCTTTTTTAGAATATTTAAGCTTTTTTACGTACTGTTTTTGTTTTCTTTTCAGCTGTAGCAGCATTGGTTGGTGCAGTAGGTGTAGTAGTAAGATTCTCTCCAGCAGCTTTTGCTTGCTTCGCGGGTTTTGGTTTTGGTTGTGGTTTCTTTGTTTTTTCAATACTAGCCTGAAGGGCGCTCATTAAGTCAACTACATTTTGTCTAGGAGCTGCTTCTGCAGGAGTTTTTCCTTCGTTTTGATTTACCTTACGTTCAATTAGTTCTTGAAGTGCTAAACGGTAATCATCTTTGTATTTTTCTGGTTCAAATGTTGTTGTTAGTTGATCAATCAGCATGATGGCAGTTTCAAGTTCTTTTTCGCCAACTTCAACTTGCTCGGGAACACTCGGTACTTCTTTAACATTTCTTACTTCATCAGGATAGTGAACAGTTTCCATAACAATGCAATTTTCATAAACTCGAACCATTGCTAATTGCTGTTTTGAACGAATTGTAATTTCAGCAATTCCAATTTTTCCGGACTTTGTTAATGCTTCACGAAGGAGACCGTATGCTTTTCCACCGTTTTCTCCAGGACCAATAAAGTAAGAGCGATTAAAATAAATAGGATCTATGTCATTGATACTAACAAAATCAATAATCTCAACTGTTTTATCTTCATGCTCATCTTTCAATTCTTTTAATTCTTCCTCAGTTAGAACAACATATTTTCCCTTAACATATTCATATCCCTTTACAATCTCATCTGGAGTAACTTCTTCATCACAATTTGGACATGTTTTTTCATATTGAATTGGAGAGTGACATTTTTTATGAAGAGTTCTAAGTTTAATATCCTTGTCTTCAGTAGCTGCATAAAGCTTTATAGGAATATTAACGAGCCCGAAGCTTATTGAACCTTTCCACATTGTGTGCATCTATGATCCCTGCCTTCGTCAAAATGTTTATTTAGTACTTAGCTTCAGTTTTATACAGTGTTTTCATAAGTAGAAATAGCTACCAATTAAAAAAAGAGCAGAAAAGTCCTGCTCAAAGTTAAAATGTCCCCATTTGCTGAAGCGCAATAATAACTACTCCGAGAATCCAAACATAAACAGCAAATAATTTTAACGACTTGTTCTTTACAAATGAAATCATAAACTTTACCGCAATATAGCCAAAGATAGCAGAAGCAAGTGTTGCGATAAACATGGATGTTAAGCTTATTTGTGGGACATTTCCAGATACCATATCCTTTAATTGGAAAATAACTCCTCCACAAATGGCTGGAATAGACAGTAGGAAGGAAAAGTAAGCCGCTGCTTCTTTGTCCATTTTTCGCATTAGCGCTCCAACTATGGTCATTCCAGACCGAGATATGGCTGGAAAAATCGCAAATGCTTGAAAGCTTCCAATAAAAAAAGAATCAAAAAGAGAAATGTCTTCTACTTTTTTTGCTCCATTTTTAATGGAATCGGCAAACCATAAGAAAGCACCCGTTACCAGAAATTCCCATCCGATTGTAACGCCTGATTTTGAAATGCTATCAAAATAGTCACTGAACAAGACACCAGCAATAACAGCAGGGATTGTTCCAATAACTAGAAGAGCAGTAATACGGCTAAAAGGGTTTTTAATTAGTTTTAGTAAAATATCTTTATAAAAAACAACTAACGCGATAAGTGTACCAAGATGGAGCATGGTGTCTAAATACAACCCCGCTTCTTCTAGTCCAAAGAAATTGCGACCTAAATATAAATGCCCCGTACTACTAATTGGAATAAATTCAGTTAAACCTTGGATAATTCCTAAGATGATTGCCTGAAGCCAATCCATTTTCATACCCCCCCATTAAAACAATGCTTGTCTGTATACATGAATATGTGTAATATATAAGCTTGTAGAACAACTTATTGGAAAATAGGTGATATAGTGGAAGAATTAATTCTTTCTATGCTTGAACAGTTTAAAGAACTTTCTTATTTTGGAATTATGCTGGCATTAACATTTGAATTTGTACCAGCGGAGTTAGTACTACCTCTTGCTGGTTATTGGGTTTATGAAGGTGATATGACATTATGGGGGACTGTTCTTGCAGGTACAATAGGTGGAACGTTCGGTCCATTGACTCTTTATGCAGTTGGAAGATATGGTGGAAGACCATTTATCCTTAAGTTTGGAAAATACTTTTTCATTAATGAAGAAAAGCTTGCTAAAGCAGATGAATTTTTTGAGAGAAATGGTGCAATGGTTGCTTTTACAGCAAGATTTCTACCTGGAGTAAGAACGTTGATCTCCATTCCATGTGGTATGGCAAAGATGAATGTTTGGATTTTCTCTATCTATACGTTTGTTGCAATGCTGCCGATTACTTTTATTTATGTTTATCTTGGATTAAAGCTAGGCGAAAATTGGAAGAACGTAGGTGAGCTTGCAAACCAATATATCCTTCCTGCCGGTATAGCAGTTCTCGTTATATTTGTTGCTTATAAACTAATTACTCGTAAAAGAAAGAAAACTTATAGTGCAGAACATAAAACAACATCAAAAAAAAATTAAAATAGGTTGACTTTAAAATCCAACTGCTTTTTTTGCATGATTGGAATTCGTCTCAGAAAGACCTTTGCCGCCATTGGCAAGGGTCTTTTTTATTAACAAGGGTAAATAATATTAGGTAATTGAATAAAAGCCTGTTGTGGGTACGTCAAAAAAAATTGTTCAATATGTCAAATGTGTAACAAATTATAGGTCTAAAATCCCTAAAATGAAAAAAAACGATAAAATTTAATTTCTACACCCTTAAGATGAAATAAGGGTTCGAAACTATGTATTGAAACGAAAAAAAGCTAAGGAGGATTAGGTGAAACCGCATTGCATCAAATGAAACATGTGTGTAATTTATTGGAAATTAGCGATTTCTCTCAAAAAAGTGTATATGATCTGCTAAAATGTATTTTATACTATAATTTAATATCAATAGGTCTAAAGTAATTTATTTTGTAACAATTGACTTTCTTTTGTAGAAATTTAGAAAGATAGTTTCATATATCTTCCTTTGCGGTCCCTCTGTAATTTAGCTATTATAGACAAAGTAATATAGGGGAAACAGAGGTGAACCGCCATGCTTAGCCTTTTGTTTAGACTAGGTAAGAAGAAGCGAACATTAGAAGAAACGGTTCTCCTAATTCAAAAGGGAGACCTTCAATTACAAAATGAATTAATTGAACAATATAAGCCATTTGTTGCTAAAACAGTATCATCCGTTTGTAAAAGATATATTAGTGAAAATGATGATGAATTTAGTATAGGTTTGATTGCGTTTAATGATGCTATTGAAAAATATTCTACAGATAAAGGAAGCTCTCTGTTAGCATTTGCAGAATTAGTTATTAAAAGAAAAGTGATTGATTACATTCGGAAGGAAGCGCGTAATCCTTACACAGTTAACTTAGATTTGCAGGAGCATGAAGAAGGAGAATATTCTCAAAGTAAAATAGAATCAGATTTATCAATTGATGAGTACACGAAGGCAATTGAGCAAGAGCATCGTAAAGAAGAGATCATATTTTTCCAACACTGTTTAAACGATTTTAATTTAACCTTTGCTGAAATTTTAGATCAATCACCAAAGCATTTTGATGCACGTCAAAATGCCATCATGGTTGCAAAGGAAGTCGTAAAGGATGATGACCTACGACATCACCTTTTTACTAAAAAACAGCTTCCGGTTAAGCAACTAGAAGCCAAAGTAGCAGTAAGCCGAAAAACAATTGAGAGAAACAGAAAATACATCATTGCAATGGCCATCATCCTTTCAGGGAATTTCGTCTATTTAAAAGATTATATTAAAGGGGTGCTAGATTCATGAAAAAGGGAGTCGTCGTAGAATATAGTGATGACTTTGTTACGTTGCTCACCCCGGATGGGCAATTTTTAAAAGCTAAGAATAATGAAGGTGTCTATGAATTAGGTGAAGAAATATCTTTTTTTCCTGTAGCGGATAAACGTGAAGAAGTTATCAGAAAGAGAAAAAGAAATCACATCTTCAGCTATTTTAGTACTCGTATGGCTAAGGCAGGGGCTATATCAGCAATTGCTATCATATTTTTTATGATCAGTTTTCTTCCATTTTTTCAAAATGATCAGGTATATGCCTATATGTCTATTGATATAAACCCTAGTTTTGAAGTTGGTGTTGATGATCAACTAAATGTGATTTCTTTAGAACCACTAAATGATGAGGCTAACAAGCTAATGGAAAAGGTTTCGGATTGGGAGAATAAACCTTTTAATGAGATTGTTGATCGGATCGTTGGTGAATGTAAATTAGAAGGGTACGTTTATCCTGGTAAGGAAATTGTTATAACCACAGTGGTAAATGAAGAAGATAAAAAGGCGCAAAATGAGCTTCAAGAGGATATTAGTAAAATTCGTTCTTCTTATGAAGAAGACCAGATGATTGTTAAAACAATTGAAGCTGATCAGGAAACTAGAGAAAAAGCTCAAAAACAAGGGGTTTCGACTGGTAAATATATTGAATTAACTGAAAAAGAGGTAAAACCAGTTAAGGAGAAAGAGACAACACCAGTAGAACAAAACAATACTCCTTCAATTCAAGAAAAAGAAGATACAACAACTACTGATCCAGTAAAACAGGAAACTTCAACAACAGTTGAAGAAAATCAACAAACAAAAAATGAGCTAAATTCAAAAGCAAAAGAAGAGTTAAATGAAGTGAAAAATGAGCTAAGAGGGCAGGAAAACGAACAAAAGCAAAATAAAGGCAATCAAGTAAATAACAATAATCGTGATAAACAAAAACAGAAAAACAACAATCGACATAACCAAGATGACGATGATCGTGATAATCGAAAAGACAGAAAAAATAGAAATCATGATAATGATGATGATGATGATCGGAATAAAAGATGGAGTTCGAATAAAGATAGAGATCGAGATGATCGTGAAGAAAGAAAAAGAAACAACAACCGCGATGATGATTAGAGAGGCTGATCCAAATGGACCAGCCTCTTTGCCATATTATTCAGTTCTTTGTCCGTTTAGTTGTGATTGTGCTTGTGCAACTAAACGTTTAGTAATTTCGCCACCAACAGATCCGTTTGCACGGGAAACTGTATCTGAACCTAGGTTTACACCAAATTCATTTGCAATTTCATATTTAATTTGATCCAGAGCTTGCTCAATCCCTGGTACAAGTAACTTATTGCTGCTTCTAGCCATTTGGAACACTCCTTTAGATGATTGTTCTTTAGCTGATAAAGTAATCGATTTTTCAGCCTTACTCATAAGGTATCATTCATTGTTAGTTTCTATACTGGAAAAGTTTAGACTAACTCGATAACTACTTTATAGGTATATAGCTTTCATTCAAATATACTTGTGCTCTTGTTTGCAAATGAGAAGCTATTACTGCTAAAACAGTTGTGACAAGAATTCGTTCGATCGTTTTCCACTGACTTTCAGTAAGTTCACTAAATTTCTTTGGTATTGCATTTACTTCTTCTACTATTTGTTGCTCCAGTGTTTGACCTCTAAATGGGAGTTTTTCTAGTTTCTCAAGAATTGTTCCGTACATTTCATAAAACATAATCGGACTGATTAAATCATCGCTTCGATCTGAAAGGGTGTTAAAAACTTCTGTAAGGACCTTACGAATTTTTTCGAAATCAAATACATATTTTAAATCTTTTACAATCAATAGCATAGCTGCTTGGTCAATTGAATATTTTTTACCAAGTTCAGGAGGCCCGATTAATTCTTTTACATCTCTTTTAATCCAGTTTTGAATGGAAGTTGATTTTAAAGATGTTAATTCACATAAGTTTGCTAGGGACACAATTTCATTTGTAGACAAGCCAAACTCCTGTAAATTTCGTCGTTTACTAGCTTTTATTAAAAAAGCGGGAATATTTATGTCACTAAGTGAAGTAAAGTTTATTGCTTTTTCTATAATAAGTAAAGGAGGTTGTTTGGACTCGCCTTTAAGTGAATATAATAATGCTGTCATTTCTTTTCGTGTTAATTGTATAGTCATTTTGACACCTCTTTTTAGTGGTCTCATCGGAAAGTATAATTTGATTTCATTAAGGAAACCTTTGGACATACCTCGATGTTAAGTATGTAACAAATTAGTGAACAATTTGTAAAGTGTAAATAGTTTCTTGCTTTTACACATAAAAGTTTCTATAATTTTATTATAGTATAAGTTCATGTGAACTTGAAATTATTTGGAGGTATTTATGGCTAAAAGAATTTTTCTATTTCTTTTATCAAATATTCTAGTCATTACAACGATTGGAATTGTTTTATCACTCTTTAACGTTTCTCCCTATCAAAATGTAAATGGCAATTTGGATTTGGTTAGCCTTTTAATTTTTAGTGCTGTGGTAGGTTTTACAGGTTCATTCGTTTCTCTTGCAATTTCTAGATGGATGGCTAAAATGATGATGGGTGTCAAAGTAATTAATCCTGATGGCCAACTATCACCTTATGAAAGAGATCTTGTTGAAAGAGTGTATCGATTGTCTCGAGCTGCTGGTTTAACAAAGATGCCTCAAGTTGGTATTTACCAATCACCTGAAGTAAATGCTTTTGCGACTGGACCTTCAAAGCGACGTTCTTTGGTAGCTGTATCAACTGGACTTCTCCAGGAAATGGATGATGATGCAATTGAAGGTGTATTAGCACATGAGGTGGCACACATCGCCAACGGTGATATGGTTACAATGACGTTACTACAAGGAATTGTCAATACGTTCGTTGTATTCTTTGCACGTATTGCTGCATGGGTAGCCTCTCGTTTTGTCCGAGAAGACTTGGCACCGATTGTTCATTTTATTGCAGTGATCATTTTCCAGATTGTCTTCTCCATTTTGGGAAGCCTGGTTGTGTTCGCATTCTCAAGATATCGTGAATATCATGCTGACCGTGGTGGAGCAGACTTAGCGGGCAAGGATAAAATGATACACGCGTTAAGATCTTTAAAACATTATACTCAACGAGTTAGAGACGACCAAGCATCTTTATCAACTTTAAAAATAAATAGTAAAAAAGGGATGTCCTTATTCTCTACACATCCTGATCTTGATGATCGTATAAGTCGATTAGAAGCTAAATAAATGAAAAAAAGAATGACAATGGAAAGCACCATTGTCATTCTTTTTTTACTATCTGAATGTAGTTGTTTTTATGGATAAATATATGAAAAACAAATGCTTTGTCATTAGTGCTTCAAGATAAGCCGAGATTTTCTAATAAAGCACTTTTCATTTTATCTTTTTTTCTTTATGATTATAGGACTTAGTTTTTTATATAGGAAATTGTTTTTGCAGGATAGGAATGAATAATGAATGAATAAATTAAAATTTCGAATACAGTCTTTAACCCCGGTACAATTAATTGTTTCATATTACTTTTTAGCTGTTACAGTTTCTGTACTTTTATTAAGTTTGCCTGTGGCGCATAAGCCTGGTGTGGAGTTTGCTTTTATCGACCGGCTTTTTACTGCTGTTAGTGCAGTTAGTGTAACAGGATTAACTGTAATGTCTACAGCAGATACATTTAGTGTACCTGGTATTTTTATATTAGCCTTTGTTTTACAATTTGGCGGGATAGGCATTATGACACTAGGTACATTTGTATGGCTTATTGTGGGTAAGAAAATAGGGTTAAAAGAACGCCAGCTAATCATGACTGACCAAAATCAAAGCAACTTATCTGGTATCGTAAATTTAATTCGTCAAATTATTGTACTCATTCTTATTATTGAGTTAATTGGAGCATTAATTTTAGGAACTTATTTCTTAAAATACTATCCAACATGGCAGGAAGCATATCTGCATGGATTTTTTACTTCAATTAGTGCAACAACCAATGGTGGCTTTGACATTACTGGTCAATCTTTAATTCCTTATGCTGATGATTATTTTATTCAGTTTATTGTGATGATTTTAATTATTTTAGGTGCTATTGGTTTTCCGGTATTAATTGAAGTGAAAGATTTCCTTTTTAATAAAAGTCAACGATTCCGTTTTACGTTGTTTACCAAAATAACTTCCATAACCTTTTTTGCCTTAATTTTAGTGGGAACAATTACAATTGCTGCTCTTGAGTATTCTTATTTTTTTAAAGGAAAAGAATGGCATGAAACGTTTTTTTACTCTCTATTTCAATCAACAGCAACCAGAAGTGGTGGTTTAGCAACAATGGACGTTAGTATGTTTACAGATACAACCATTTTAGTTATGTGTGCGTTAATGTTTATTGGTGCATCTCCAAGCTCAGTTGGAGGCGGAATTCGAACGACAACATTTGCTTTAAATCTTTTATTTCTTTTTCATTTTGCTAGAGGAAATAAGTCAATTAAGATTTTTAAAAGGGAGCTTTATGAGGAAGATTTAATGAAGTCAGTCGTAGTGACAATGATGGCATTTCTAATATGTTTTTTTGCCCTCGTTATATTAGCGATTACAGAGCAGTTTGAATTTATAGAAATATTATTTGAAGTTTGTTCAGCATTTGGAACAACAGGGCTATCGATGGGAATTACACCTGAATTAAGCTCAATTGGTAAAATTGTTATTATGATCTTAATGTTTATCGGAAGAATAGGTATACTTACGTTTTTGTATCTTTTAGGAACAAAGGAAAGAAAAGCAAATTATCATTATCCAAAAGAGCGAGTAATCATCGGATAAATTGCGAAGGATTGATGCATTGGGCATCAATCCTTTTTGAGTTCCCTTTATTGCTAATCATTGTTATAGCTTACATCTTTATCAGGATGTGTAAAAGGAACTCCTTGAGGTCTTTTTTAGCTTCAATTAAATCTCTATTCTCAGAAGTGTTCCAACCAATGTCGTTTGTCGGATGAACCCATTGATCACCAGACATAATCGCTGGATCAATATCGTCACTCCAATGGTTTAAAGGTGATTGTGTTGAGTTATAAAAGCTATCTCCAATTGTAACGCCATACTCGTTAATAAAAGGTTTTTTCATTTTTATCCCAGTTCCTTTCCAAGAAGGAGCATTTATCTGATGTGGTAGTGTTTCGTTTATTGTGAAGTTTTCATCTTTTTGCTTTTTCAAATATCGTCACCCCTTATCATTGTTTTTGTAATATGTTGCCCGAAAAGATAGAAGGAATTGTCTTTAAGCGCATTTTCCGTTTTCTACCTATGATAGAAATGAGAAGTTCAGGTAAAAGTAAACAAGTAACATCCTAACAAGGCTTAGTTAAAAGTTTAAAATATGAGGTGATTTGTTGTGAAAAGAAAAGCGTTTAGAAATCAAGCTACAAAACATAATTTTACCCCTACAGAAAGCCTACCTGATACTGAATTTGCAGAAATTAACGATGATCAGGATCCGATGAAGGGTGCCAACCGTAACTCTAAACAAGGAAAGCAAGGGAAGTAAAGATGACAAAAAAGAAAAATATGAAAAGTAAAGATATGCAAAATCATAAAAAACCAATGGATACTGACATATTACAAGAAGAATTTGGTCAGGAAACTGGTGACGTTAACGCATCGAAGCTTTATGAGGCAATAGCAGGAAATGAAAAAACGGAGAAAAAAGACGGTAAACAAAACAAATAAATAAAAGTGAGAGATGAAAAATCTCTCACTTCAGCTAACCTTTGTATCAAGCTCACTTGAAAGTACTGTATAAACGGTTGTCTTTGAATGAATAGCATCATAATGAACAAGTACAAAAGAGTTTTCATTTATAATCCTACCTGTCTTCAAGTAATGATCTAAATTAAATGGTAAAGTTTCTAAAACAGTATGTTTAAATAAATCCTTTTCAGAGAACTGTTTTTGAGCAAATTCTTCTCCTAGTAGGAGAGGGTTTTCTAGAACTGAGTGATAGATCTTACTTCTTTCTTGCTTTGATAATGTTTCACTCCACCAAGGCTTACGAGGTTTATAATTTTGGTTTCGTAAATAATCATACTTCATAAAACCGCTGGCAATTGTTAACTCGTTTCTCTTAATGCTTCCAAGGAAATCATATAAGTGTTTATACAAATCTTCGAGTTGATGACCAATTCTAGTCCATCCTTTTTCATCCCAATATGTCCCAAAATCCTGAAAGAAATCAAATGGGGATGGGAAAAGGTGTGTTACTAAATATTCAATTGTTTCATCCATTCGATGGTCATTCCAATATTTCTCCAAAACATCTTCAACTTGTTTAATTTTCGTAATATCTTCAAAGGAAAGAACATTATTTTTAAGAATTTCATATGGAGAATGATCCATATAAACATAGCCATGATGTTCAGCACGAAGGCGTAAACCTGTGCCTCTAAGCATCTTTAAGAAACCTAGTTGAAGCTCTTCAGGACGAAGTTCAAATACATCATTAAATGTTTTCTTAAATGAATCATAATTTTCCTCAGGCAGACCTGCAATTAAATCAAGATGCTGATCGATCTTTCCGCCTTCTTTTACCATTGTCACAGTTCTTGTTAGCTTATTAAAGTTTTGTTTTCTCATGACAAGTTCGTTTGTAGCATCATTTGTCGACTGAACACCAATTTCAAAGCGGAATAAACCTTTTGGGGCATGATCATTTAAAAATTGAATAACTTCTGGTCTCATAATGTCTGCTGTAATCTCAAACTGAAAAACAGTACCTGGTTTATGCTCATCAATAAGAAATTGAAACATTTCCATTGCATAACTACGACTGATGTTAAAGGTACGATCGACAAATTTTATCGTTTTTGCACCATTCTCCATAAGAAAACGAATATCTTCTTTCACTTTTTCACGATCAAAATAACGAACCCCTACTTCAATGGAGGACAGGCAGAACTGACAGCTAAATGGACAACCACGACTTGTTTCAATATATGTTACGCGTTTTGAAAGGTGTTTCAGATCTTCTTCAAAGCGAAATGGTGAGGGTAGTACCTTTAGGTCAACTTTGTTTCGTTGCGGTTTAATCTGCACCTTGTTTTCCTCGCGGTAAGCTATCCCACTAACATTATCAAAGTTTTGTTCCCCATTTAATTCATCCAGCAGCTGTTTGAACGATTGCTCTCCTTCACCTATGATAATGAAATCAACCTCTGGAATTTTATCCATCCACTCTCTAGTATCGTAAGTAACTTCAGGGCCACCTAAAACAATAATCAAAGAAGGGTTGATTTTCTTCAGCATTTTAATCACTTTTATTGTTTCTTCAATATTCCATATATAACAGCTAAAACCAATAACTTCAGGCTTCTTAGCGTGTAAATCTGTTACGATATTCATGGCAGGATCTTTTATTGTGTATTCTGCCAGTTCAACTTCGTATTCAGGTTGTGCATAAGCTTTTAAGTAACGGATTGATAAGCTTGTATGAATATACTTAGCATTAAGCGTCGATAAAACAGTTTTCATTTTATTTATACACCACTTCAATTATTTTATTTATATAAGCTTGTTGTGCTTTTAAACAGTAAAACCACAGAATGGTTCGTTCCACAATTACATATTGTATCATAAATTTTTTTAAAAACGTATATGTGTCATGTGGGCATGTATCCATAGTATGGAAAAGTTTTTTTGAAAACAAACCTAAAAAAGAACAAGCATAATACTTGTTCTTTAGGAAGTGTCTATTTATTAAGTGAAAAGCTCTTTAAGTAATAATGAATTCCTGAAGGTTTTATCTCTATAAAGGGACTTGTTAATTCTTTTACAACCTTAGTTGATAAAATTGCTGTTAAAAGTATAGATAATGTTGTTAGAAGCACTATACTTTGAAAATCTCCCATCCAATCTACTACATGTGTGTTTCTCATATATTGAATGATAAAGCCATGTAACAGATAAACATAAAATGTTCTAGTGCCCCATTCCGTGAAAAAGGTCTGTTTTGTAGGAATCAATGCTAAAAAGCTAAGAGAAGTTACAAGCGTTAAACTGTAAAATCCTAACCGAATAAATGCACTACCTACGGTTAGATCACCGAATTGTGCATATGACTTTGAACCAAATAACCATTCATAATCAAAATCAGCAAAGAAATACGTAATAAAGGTCATAGATAATAGGAAGAATGCGACTCCTCTAACATGCACCCTTGTTATATAGTCAAAATGCTCTTTTCTTAGGTAAAAGCCTAATAAGAATAAGGGAAAGAACACGAATGTTCTAGATAGACTTAAGTAATTACTTATATCTTCTAAATACCCAACTGAAAGCCCGATAATAAAGGCAATCGCAAGCGACCATTTAGCGGAAAGCCTTGTTGCACCAAATAAAAAAAGATTCCAGAAAAACAAACTAACTAAAAACCATAAAGACCAGTGAGGATCTAGTGGATCAAGAACATTTGCATTTTGTTTCTCAACAAAAAAATAATATACCGAATAGATTCCTTGGAAAATAAGATAAGGAAGTATTAGTTTTTTAGCGATTTTGCTTACATATCCTTTTTTCTTGAACCCTTTTGCGAAATATCCTGAGATAAGGATAAAGGCCGGCATATGGAAGGTATAGACAAATTTATATATAGTCATCATGATTGGACTTTCATCTATAAATGGCCGGATAACATGACCAAAAACAACTAAAAAAATTAATAAAAATTTTGCATTATCAAAATAGCTAACACGATTTTTCATGCGCTCACCTTTCCTTCAGAAGTTTTAAATCGTTAAACTATCCTTCTCTTCCCAAATTTGAGGTACGCTTAAACGGTACCTTTGTATCATTTTTCAAAAAAGTCCCTACTGTAAGATTGCAGATAGACTCATTTTAGACAAATATACATAGTTTCTTACATACTTGTTTGAAAAGCTTTGTAGATGAAAAAACCTTACTAAAGTATGTTTCGAAAAAGCTGCTCCTTTTTTAGGGGACGTAATAAAGCTGTCATCTTTTTGTAAGATAGATGACAGCCTTTTCCTTTAAACCGAATAGTGTTGTCGAAATACTTTACTATATTACAACCTTCACAGTAAAAAAGAAACATTTTCTATCATTTTGTAGATAGGTGAAGGACAATGCCATAACTTGTAGAATACATGATAGTAGAAAGTTCGTGATTAGGGGTGAAAAGATTGAAGCAAACGATGGAGGATCGCGAAATCGTTGCCTTAAAAGCACAATTGGCTCAAGTAGAAAAAGAGAATGAAATGCTTAAATTTAAATTGCTGCAGCATGAAAATATATTAGAGGGTGCACTAGATGCTGTTGCAATTTTTGATGAAAATATGAGATTTATAGATGTAAACTCCGCCGCATGTCATATGTTTCAATTGCAGAAAAAAGAGTTATGTAAACGAAATCTCTATGACTTTTTATCTCTTATTCCAAGCAATCAAATAAGGCAAGTCATTGATGATATTTATCATGATGATCCAGTTAGGAAGGAATTAATTGTAAAATTAGATAATGGGCAGGTTAAATTTTTAGAAATCTCCTTACGGAAAAAAGCAATAAACGGTTATGACCTTGCTATGATAAAAGATGTTTCATTTAAAAAAATGCTTGAACGTGAGCGTACAATTAATGAACAGCTTTTTAAAGATCTATTTCATCGTGCAGTGGATGGAATAGTTATTTTTGATCAAAACGGTGATTTTATAGATGCGAATGGTTCTTTTTGCGCAAGCTTTGAAATAACGAAAATGCAGTTGAACTCTTTTGGACTAGAGGATTTTATTGATGAACATGAGAAATATAGACTTGATAACCTGTGGAAGATGTTAAAAGAAAATGGAAGCGCAAAAGGAGAGCTTCCTGTTATCTTGAAAAATGGTAGTAAGAAAATATTCGAGTTTACAACAACTTCAAACATTATTGATGGCTTTTACATGGCCATTATGAGGGATATTACAGAAAAAAGGTCAATGGAAATACAGCTATATAAAAGTGAAGAACGTTTTCGAGAGGTTTTTGAAAATGCGATAGATGCCATTATGATTTGGGATAAACATGGTCAAATTATGAAGGTGAATCAGGCTGCAAGTCGTACATTTGAGCTAAATGAAACAGAGCTTGTTCGTCGTAACATATTGGATTTTGTTGATCAAACCTCTCCAAGTTTTCTTAAAGTGAAAAACGAATACTTTAATACAGGGGCAATAAGGGAAGAATTACTTTTCCATATGCCCAATGGACAAAACAAAGAGCTTGAGTTTACCTCTAAAATGGACATACTGGATGGTCATCATTTAACAATTTTTCGGAACGTTAGTGAACGAAAACGGATGGAAAAAATATTAAGGGAAAGTGAACATAAATTTCGTAGTATTTTTGATGGTGCAATGGATGGAATTATTTTATTTAACCATTCTTTTGAAATCATTGAAGCCAATGAAACAGCTAAAAAAATCTTGAATTTAAAATCGGAAGATATCAAATCATCAAGAATATGTGATATTTTATTTTCACACGCTCATGCAGACCCTGTGTACAAAACACTAGAGTCATATGAAGAGAACATACAAGAAATCATGTATACGAATGAAAATGGAGAAGAAATGATTTTAGAAATTGCTCTTAAGAATCATATTAATGAAAATATGAATCTAGCTGTTTTTCGGGATGTAACAGAGAAAAGAGAGTTAGAAGAACAACTTAGAAAATCAGATACATTAAATGTAGTTGGAGAACTAGCAGCAGGTATTGCCCATGAAATTCGCAACCCAATGACTGCATTAAAAGGATTTATTCAGCTGCTAGAGGGAAGTGTTAAAGAGGACTTTTCTATGTACTTTAATGTTATTACATCTGAGCTAAGTAGGATAGAATCCATCATTACTGAATTTTTAATTTTAGCAAGACCTCAAGCTATTCAGTATTCTAATAAAGATATTGGAACAATTGTAAAAGAAACAATGGAATTACTAAATGCACAGGCCATTTTAGTAAATGTCCAGATGCAACTAAATATTGAAGAAAACTTGCCATTATTATTCTGTGAACCAAATCAACTAAAGCAAGTGTTTATAAATGTGTTAAAGAATGCGATTGAAGTAATGCCTGATGGAGGACAAATTGATGTTACAGTAAAACGGAAAAATGAAGATCAGCTTTTAATTTCCATAAGAGATAGGGGCTCAGGTATTTCGCAGGATAAAATAAAAAGACTCGGTCAACCATTTTACACAACGAAGGAACGTGGAACAGGGCTTGGTTTAATGGTAAGCTATAAAATAATTGAGGAACATCAAGGTCAAGTTGAGGTTGAAAGTGAAGAAGGGAAAGGGACAACATTTCATATTACCCTTCCAATTACACAATAAAAAAATAGTAAAGAGGATATACACAAATGTTTTATACTTATTATGACTCCCCAATCGGGAGACTTACAATTGTATCGACACTTGGAGAAATTACTCATTTATTTTTAACTATAGAACAATTTAATGAATTTCAAGGTGCAAACAAGCTTGTGGAAGATGGGCAACATCATATCCTTCGTGAAGCAGTAAAACAGCTTCATGAATATTTTTATGGAGGAAGATCAAACTTTGACCTACCATTTGAGATAAAAGGCACTGACTTTCAAAAAAAGATTTGGACTGAGTTACGTCAAATTCCGATTGGACAGGTTTGTAGTTACCAAGACATTGCCGTCAAAATTGGTAACAAGAACGCTGTACGTGCTATTGGGCAAGCAAATAAAGCAAATAAATTGCCAATATTTATCCCATGTCATCGTGTTATAGGGAAGAATCAAAGGCTGACCGGTTATGCTGGAGATAAAAATGAGTTAAAGGCTAAGCTTTTAACTCATGAGAATATTGCATTTAAACACTAACATGGTTATCAAGGGAACAACTAACTACTTGTCACATTTTTTCCTTTGCAACATATTATTTGAGTAAGAGAAAAAAGTTGCGTAAGGTAAAGAAAGGGGCAAGTTATATGTGGAATCAAAGCAAACGTCCAAAAAAAGTTCTCTTTTACACTTCTATACTATCAAAACTTCATATTATTTCAGAAAAGGAAAAAAATATCTTAATTGAAAAACAAAAAGGACCAAAGCTCTAGTGTTAAACTAGGCTTTGGTCCTTATTGTATATAGATGGATTTAATTAGAAATATTAATTGGAGAATAATTTTTTGATCTCTTCCGTATATTCTCCAGTTATTATTCCTTTTTCCGTTATGATACCTGCGATCAAATTATTAGGAGTAACATCAAAAGCAGGGTTAAACACTTTCACATCTTTTGGTGCAACTTGAATGCCGTTAATCTGAGTAACCTCTTCTGGATTGCGTTCCTCAATCGGTATTTGATCTCCGTCAGTAATAGAGGGATCAAATGTAGATAGAGGTGCAGCAACATAAAAAGGAATGTTAAATGATTTTGCTAAAAGTGCTAAATTAAATGTTCCAATTTTATTTGCTGTATCACCGTTTGCAGCAATACGGTCTGCTCCAACAATAATTGCAGTAATGTCCTTGGACTTTATCGTATGTGCTGCCATATTATCAGTTATAAGTGTAACATCAACACCTGCTTGCATAAGCTCCCAAGTAGTTAGACGTGCTCCTTGTAAGACAGGCCTTGTTTCACATGCGTAAACACTTAAGTTAATATTTTTCTCTTTGGCTAAGTAAAAAGGAGCAAGTGCTGTACCATACTTTGCAGTTGCTATGGATCCTGCATTACAAATCGTCATAATTCTGTCTCCATCTTTGAAAACGCTCAATGCATGTTCACCAATTAATTGACAAACCTGTTCATCTTCTTTTTCAATTAAGATGGCTTCTTTAAGGATTGTTGATTTTGCTTCATCTATTGTTTGAACATTTGACACACTTTTCATAAGTCGATCTAGTGCCCAAAATAAGTTTACAGCAGTTGGTCTTGAGCTTGCGAGATAATCATGACTTTTCTGTAAATTTAGATGAAACTCCTCAAATGATTTTGATTGATCCTGCAAAGCTGCTAGAGCTAAACCATATGCAGCAGTTATTCCGATAGCTGGGGCACCTCGAACTTTTAAAGATTGAATAGCTTCCCACACATCTTCAATGTTTCTTAATTCAAGGTATTCCGTTACCTGTGGAATCTTTTGTTGGTTTAATAAAGAGACATAATCTTCCTTCCATATGACGGAACGAGGAATGGCAAAATTTTCGTTTAACATTTTATGAAAAAAACTCCTTTAAAAAAATGTGTTGAACCACTAGTAGAATAGATCAATGTGTTTTAGATTACTGATAAAGCTGTTTGGTTAACAAGGTCTCTAATTTGTTGCGTGTTTTTAATTGTTTTTCTATTTACAATAAGCTCTCTGCCGATTTTTAGGACAATTTGCTTTGTAGAAATTTTCTTTTCATATGGTTCAATTGTGTCAAGGTCAGCTACATGGGCTAGACCGATTGCTCGTCGGATTAATTCGCATCCTGCATATCCAGTAGCTTCTTCAAAGATCTGTTCTAAAACATAATCTAAGTAGCCGTCTAACTTCGTATATATTTCTAAACCATCATTATCCCATGATCTTGAAAATTCTCTTACAAACACATCCCAAGTTGTCTCTAAATGATGGAAAAGAATTTGTTGTTTATTCGTTTCTCGAGATAATGCATTAAAAAGTAAATTCGCAAATACTTGACCAACATCAAAGCCGATAGGACCGAAGTAAGCAAATTCAGGATCAATGATTTTTGTTTCTTGTTCATCTGCAAAAATACTTCCAGTATGCAGGTCACCGTGTAATAGTGCTTCAGCTTTTGTTAGAAAGATCTGTTTAAGTTTAGCAACCTCAACCTTTAATTCATTGTCCTGCCAAATTTGTTCTACATCATCTTGAAGTTCTGGCTCGTAATCGTTTGTTTCATGATCGAAGAAGGGATCAGTAAAAATAAGGTCTTCAGTTATTTTACAAAGATCAGGGTTGATGAATTGTTGAACCAATGATTTTTTATAATGTTGATCCATTCCATAATCAGATGTATAAAACAATGTTTTAGCAAGGAATTCTCCAACATGTTGAGATAATAGTGGTAAATCTTTTCCACTAATAAAGGCTGCTCTAGCAATTTCAAGATGTGATAGATCTTCCATGATTGTTATTGCTAATGATTCGTCTGAATAAAAAACTTTTGGTACATATTGTGGAACAAATTCCGCTTGCTTAAGAAGTGCATTTGTTTCGATTCTGGAACGATCAAGAGTTAGCGGCCAGCTTTCACCAACTACCTTCGCATATGGTAATGCTTGTTTAATAATGATGCTTTCTCCATTTTCTGGATCTTTCACCCTGAAAACTAAGTTTAAATTTCCATCGCCAATTTCATTGCATGTTAGTTGACTATTTTCAGAAAGCAGCTGTAATTTCTTTGCTAAGGCAATTGCTCCATTTTCAGTTAGTGGTTCGTAAATAGGTGATTTTTTATGTGCACACATTTATTTATCCTCCAATTTTTTGTTTTTGGAGGCTTTTCTAAAAAGAAAAGCCTCTTTCCAGATTGAAAGAGGCTTGAAGTCATTGCTTCGCACCTCTCATCTTTCAGAAAGATTTTCTTTCTGATGGAATTAGCACCGTGCCCAACTGGAAGTCCCAGGTATTATTTCATTTTAAGATGAAATATGGTCGGTTGCTGCGGCGTCATTGGGCCAAGTCCCTCTGCCAACTCTTGATAAGAGATTTTTTATTTAAAACATAAGTATATGTTTAGCATATTAAGTATTCGAAAAATTAATGCTTTTCTAGAAAAATATATCGCTTGATTAGGATATTACCAATGTTACTTTATCTTTGTCAATATATTATTGGGAATTGCCTAAATATTTGTGAAGTTTCTTATTGATAAAATTGTGGTAGGCGGTCATCAAAGATTGGGATTTGACTGCGTACCTTTTTGACAACTTCAGCGTCTATTTCGGCTGAGATCATTCCGGCTTTTTCGTTAGCTTCAGCTACTATCTCTCCCCATGGATCAATGATGAGAGAATGTCCTGCAAATTCATTATTTGGATCAGACCCAGCACGGTTACATGCAACAACATAACATTGATTTTCAATGGCTCTGCTTAGCAGTAGTGTTTTCCAATGATGAAGTCTTGGCATAGGCCACTCAGCAACAACAAATAATACTTCTGCACCTTTTGTTGTATGAGCGCGTATCCATTCCGGGAAACGGATATCGTAGCAAATGACTCCTGCACTTTTCAGTCCACCTATTTCAAATAACCCTTTTTCAGTTCCCGAAA
Organism: Metabacillus sp. YM-086; assembly: GCF_048059995.1. NCBI lineage: Bacteria > Bacillati > Bacillota > Bacilli > Caryophanales > Bacillaceae > Metabacillus > Metabacillus sp. YM-086. The sequence continues at coordinate 51,753 of NZ_JBLUOI010000002.1, forward strand.
CTAAAAAATGATGTTCATCCATGAGTTTAAATAAGTGAAGCTTGCTATATTCATGGATAAACTCTCCGTTATTGTCCACAATATACATCGTATTTGTCACGCTATCTTTGCTTTTTTTTGCAATAGAGCCACCAACAAAGTGAACATTATACTTTTTTGCTAAGTTACTTAGGAATGTTTTTGTTCTCTCGCCATCATGATCAGCTATTTCATCAAGGCGAGTTAAATCATAGCCAGTTGTCCAAAGCTCAGGAAGGACAATGATGTTCGGTTTCTCTTGTTCGACTGCTAATGCCACTTTTTCTTCTACTTGCTCATAATTAAAATCAGGATCACCAAATTTAATATCAAGTTGAATACATGCAATGATAGGTTTCATTTTTTCAGTCACACCTTCATTTATAAATTTTTACTTTACAAGTTGCTTCTAACAATATATGATTTGTGACTAGAATTTCAAGAATTTTTTGAGTAGGTGTAGAAAATGAAAGTTTTTGAGCAATCCCATTTATTAAATACATTACCCAAGCAATTTTTTGCCAGTCTTGTTGCAAAAGTAAATACAATTGTAGAGCAGGGACATGATGTTATTAATTTAGGTCAGGGTAACCCTGATCAACCAACACCGGAACATATCGTTCAGGCAATGGAGAAAGCCGTTAGAAATCCTCAAAATCACAAATATTCGCCATTTCGTGGGCAAATGTTTTTAAAGGAAGCTGTCGCAACCTTTTACAGAAGAGAGTACGGAGTGGAGGTAGATCCTGCTAGTGAAGTAGCGATTCTATTCGGAGGAAAGGCTGGGTTAGTTGAGGTTCCTCAATGCTTGTTAAATCCGGATGATGTTGTGCTTGTACCTGATCCTGGATACCCGGATTATTGGTCAGGAGTAGAATTGGCACGTGCCAAAATGGAAGTGATGCCTTTATTAAGCGAAAATCAGTTCCTACCGGATTACAAGAGCTTATCTAAAGACGCTGTAGAAAAGGCGAAGCTAATGTTTTTGAATTATCCTAATAATCCTACTGGTGCTACGGCAAACGAAAGTTTCTTTGAGGAAACAGTTTCATTCGCAAAAGAAAATAACATCTGTGTGGTTCATGATTTTGCATATGGAGCAATTGGCTTTGATGGAAAAAAGCCAATTAGCTTTTTACAAACAACTGGTGCTAAAGATATCGGTATCGAAATTTATACCTTTTCCAAAACCTTTAATATGGCTGGTTGGAGAATTGGTTTTGCTGTTGGAAATCCTTCAGTGATTAAAGCTATAAATTTATTGCAAGATCATATGTATGTAAGTGTATTTAGTGCTATTCAAGAAGCAGCTGCACATGCGTTACTTAGTCCGCAAACATGTGTTGAAGAACTAAATGCACGTTACGAATCACGTAGAAATGCTCTCATTACAGCTGTTCGTGAGATCGGTTGGGATGTTACGGCACCGTCAGGATCGTTTTTTGCTTGGTTGCCAGTTCCAAAACAATTTGATTCTTCTGAGGAGTTTTCTGATTTTCTACTTCAGCATGCACACGTCGTTGTAGCACCAGGAGTAGGCTTTGGTGAATATGGTGAGGGATACGTTAGAGTTGGTTTATTAACATCCGAGGACCGGCTTAGAGAAGCTGCCGATAGAATTAAGGCCCTTAATCTTTTTTAAGACATTACGCCTTAATTTTTTCCTCTTGACAGTAGAAGTGAGATCTGGCATAATCCATATTAATTTCAAAAATGAACGTTTCGTTCTTATCAAGAGCAGGTGGAGGGACTAGCCCAATGAAGCCCGGCAACCGACTTAACTTAGGTTAAGCACGGTGCTAATTCTTGCAGCATTCGCTGATAGATAAGGAGATTGCTTATTACTTATGCATTTAGTAACCTCTTTGATCTATCAAAGAGGTTTTTTTTATTTAAAAAAACAGAAAAAATAGAAAAGGAATGTTATGCATAAACTAAATAAAGATGATAGAATTAGTACGATAAATAGAAAGATTCAGAAAACGTGATATATAGAAAGTAGGGTTTTAAGTGAGTGAAGTCATTGCTACATATCTTGTACACGATGCTAAAGGAGATTTACATAAAAAAGCAGAAGGAATTGCTTTAGGATTAACGGTTGGTTCCTGGACAGATCTTCCATTACTTGAACAGGAGCAACTTAAAGCTCATAAAGGTCGTGTTCTAGAGGTCAGTCAGCTAGAATCTTGTGACAAAACAAATCAATTTTTAGGAAAAATCGTAACTAAAGGAATAATTAAAATTGCTTATCCGAGTATAAATTATTTTCATGATCTCCCCGCCATATTAACAACTGTTTTCGGAAAGCTATCTCTAGACGGTGAAGTAAAATTACTTGATTTAGAGTTCTCGGAAGTTGTGAAAGCAGCGTTTCCGGGGCCGAAATTTGGTGTACAAGGAATTCGGGAATTAGTCGGTGTTTATAATCGCCCTTTATTAATGAGTATTTTTAAGGGTGTAATTGGTCGTGACTTACAATATTTAAAAGATCAGTTAAGACAGCAAGTATTGGGTGGGGTTGATTTAGTAAAAGACGATGAAATTCTGTTTGATAATCCATTAACTCCATTCGAGGAGCGAATTCTTGCTGGTAAAGCGGTATTAAACCAGGTGTTTCAAGAAACTGGACATAAAGCTTTATATGCTGTGAATTTGTCTGGTAAAACATTTGATCTTAAAGATAAAGCTAAAAAAGCTTCAGAGCTTGGTGCAAATGTTTTGTTGTTTAACGTATTTGCATACGGGTTAGATGTACTACAAAGCTTAGCAGAGGATCCGGATGTAACGGTGCCTATTATGGCTCACCCTGCTGTGAGCGGAGCTTCTACTGCATCCAGCTTATATGGATTTTCAAGTTCACTTTTACTAGGTAAGCTATTACGAATATCTGGTGCTGATTTCTCTTTATTCCCTTCTCCGTATGGAAGTGTAGCATTAGATCGAAAAGAAGCCTTAGGTATTGCAGAAAATTGTCTGAAGAAAGAATCCTTTAAGCAATCGTTTCCAGTTCCTTCTGCAGGAATTCATCCAGGTTTAGTTCCGTTGCTTATGAATGATTTCGGTATAGATTCAATAATAAATGCTGGTGGTGGTGTTCATGGTCATCCAAATGGAGCAATTGGCGGTGGACAAGCATTCCGATCAGCAATTGACGCAACTCTAGCAGGCACTTCTTTAAAAGAAGCAGCGAACGTACATGAAGATCTCAAACTTGCCATAGATCTTTGGGGTGTCAAAGAGGTGAGTAAATGAGTGATCGAGTAATTATATGTGATTTTGATGGGACGATTACAGAGACTGATAATATTATTGCAATTATGAAAAGATTTGCTCCACCAGAATGGGATGCTTTAAAAAATGATGTATTATCACAAAGAATCTCTATTCAAGAGGGTGTTGGGAAAATGTTTCAATTACTACCATCTTCTTCTAAGGACGAAATTGTGAACTACATTTTAAATCATGCGCAAATACGTTCTGGATTTAAGGAATTTGTTCAATATACAAAAAAGAACAATATCCCTCTTTTTATTGTTAGTGGAGGAATTGATTTTTTTGTTTATCCATTACTTCAAGGGTTAATTGAAGAAGAACAAATATATTGTAATAGGGCGAATTTTAGTAATGAAAACATTCAAATAGAATGGCCTTTTAGTTGTGATGATTCTTGTTCGAATGATTGCGGTTGCTGTAAGCCGTCACTTATCCGCAAGCTAACAAAGTCTACTCAAGAAAAAATTGTAATAGGAGATTCAATAACGGATCTTCAAGCTGCAAAACTAGCAGATTATGTAATAGCAAGAGATTTGCTATTAGAAAAATGTCAGGACCTTCATTTGCCACATCAGCCCTTTACAACTTTTTATGATGTGATTAATATTTTAGAAAAGCTAGAGGAGGTGAAGGCATGACCGTTTTCAACCAAAGGTGGGAAGAATTAGCTGACATAAAGAGGGTGTTAGCAAAACGAGATTGGTTTCCAGGTACAAGTGGGAATCTTGCGATAAAAGTGAGCGATGAACCTATCGAGTTCCTTGTAACAGCAAGTGGTAAAGATAAGACGAAGGAAACAGATGAGGACTTTTTACTAGTTAATGGAGAAGGAAAGCCGGTTGAGGATACTCACTTAAAGCCTTCTGCAGAAACATTATTACATGTAGAGATTTTTAATAAAACAAAAGCTGGGTGCAGCCTTCACGTTCATACAGTTGACAATAATGTTATATCAGAGCTCTACGGTGATAAAGGAAAGATTACATTTAGAGGACAGGAAATTATTAAAGCATATGGCTTATGGGAAGAGGATGCTGAATTTACAATCCCAATCATCTATAACTATGCACATATTCCAACTTTAGCGGAAAACTTTAGTGAGTTTGTAAAAGAAGATGCGGGGGCTGTTCTTATTAGAAATCATGGAATAACCGCATGGGGAAGAGATGCATTAGAAGCGAAGAAATATTTAGAAGCAAGTGAATTTTTATTTTCCTATCATCTGAAGCTATTATCATTAAAATCAGTTTTGACTTAATGACAATAGGAAGGAAAAAATTATATAAAACATACTATATAACGGAGGAGAAAGATCATGGCAGTAATTAAAGTTAGAAATACAAATGAAGTAATTGAAGGTCAAGAACAGGTTTCAAATTTTTTAGAGAAACAAGGTGTTCTTTATGAGCATTGGGATATGAGCAAACTTCCTTCACACTTAATTGAAAAATTTGTTCTTAGCGATGAAGAAAAATCTGAAATTTTAGCAGCATACAAATCTGAAATTGAAGATTTAGCTGAAAGAAGAGGATATAAGACTTGGGACATCGTAGCGTTATCAGATGCTACACCAAATCTTGAAGATTTATTAAAAAAATTCGAAAATGTTCATACACACACTGAAGATGAAGTACGTGCTATTACTGCAGGTCACGGTATTTTCATTATTAAAGGCGATGAGCAAGTTGGTTACTTCGATGTAGAATTAGAAGCTGGGGATGTTATTTCGGTACCAGAGGGTAACCCTCATTTCTTTACATTAATGGAAGACCGTCAAGTTGTAGCAGTTCGCTTGTTTATTGAAACAGAGGGATGGGTAGCTCATCCATACCAAGAAGAACAAGAATTAAATAAATAATAGTGAAAAAGCGTAGAACTAAAGATTCTACGCTTTTTGCATTTACATATTCATTAGCTCATGTTTTCTTTTTGTAAGTAACTGGAAGGAATCTTCTAACTCATGATATTTCTCTGATTCTGGTTTTAATAAACTTAATTCACCAAGTACAGCTGAAATTTCAGTATTGAGAAGAAGTAATTCTTCTTCAATTGATTGCTTTGAATTGCTTTTATTTGTTCTTTTCTTAAGCTCATATTCTTCAACTGTCATTTCCATTCGTTTTATCTTTTTTTCTTCAAAAACAAGTAATTTTTCACATACAGAATTTAAGAAGTAATAATCATGTGATACTACTATGATTGTACCAGGAAATTCGGATAATGTTTGCTCTAATTGATTACGGCTTGCTAGATCTAAATGATTTGTAGGCTCGTCAAGAATAAGTAAATCATATTCATGCAATAAAAGGTTGGTAAGCTTTACTTTTGTCCGCTCTCCTAAACTAAGACTGGAAATAGGTTGATTTAGCTTACTTGCTTTTATCCCCATATTTGCAAATGTAGTTCTTGCTTTTAATAAGTTATTTTTATCAGTGAGATTTAATGCCTCATAGACAGTTTGAGATAATGACATATCTGCTACATCTTGACTAAGATAAGCGATCTTAAGAGATGAACTCTTTGACAAGCTACCATTAGTTAGAGGTTCAACACCTATGAGCATGCGCAAAAAGGTTGTTTTGCCACAGCCATTAGGTCCAACAAGACCTAATCTTTCTCCATGATTTATATAGAAATAGCTGCTCTTAAACAGGGATACCGAATGAAAGCTTTTTGAGAGATCTTTTGCCTCTATCAATCTTTTTCCATGTTTTTTATTTCCTTCAAATTGAAACCTTACACTCAATTCTTCTAATGGTTTATCTATTTTATTTTTCTCAAGTTCTTTATTAAGTCTTTTCATTTTAGATTTTATGGCTTTATCTACTTTCTTAGCCTTTACACCATGAAACTCCTTAAAGCCCTCTTGGTCTCTCATTGTTCGATGAGCCTTGCCGGACCATTGCTGTAATAGGGACAATTGCCTTTCAATTCTTTTCTTTTCATTTTGTTGAATGTCATAATGGTGGAGCTGGTCTTCTCGATTTTTTTCCTTTTTTTCATAAAAAGTTGTGTAATTTCCATCATAAATCGTTAATTTACTATTTTCTAGGTCAAATATTTTTGTTACTGTTTTATCCAAAAAATAACGGTCATGAGAAATAATCATCACAGCTCCCTGAAACAATCTTACCTTTTCAACAAGCCAATTTATTCCATGTAGATCAAGGTGATTTGTTGGTTCATCTAAGATTAAAATATCTGGATTGGTTGACCATACTTCGGCTAAGGAAATTTTTAATTTTTCTCCACCACTTAAATGATCCATTCGTTCCTTTTCCCATGAATGAACTTTCTTTAATCCTAGCTCACTCGCTTTCTCCAAGAATTCACTAGAGATGGAACCAGTTTCATTAAACATATATTCAATCGATTGTTTAAGGTATCCGATTTTTATATGTTGTTTACAATGAACCGTTCCGCTGTCAGCTTCTAAGCTTCCGTAAATAATATTGGCAAGTGTTGTTTTTCCTGCACCATTATGACCAACAAGACCAATTCGGTCATTGTGGTAGATATCAAAAGTAAGATCCGTAAATAGTTGTTTTTCTCAATAGCTTTTTGAAATATTTCTTGCTTGTAATGTAAAAATAAAAAAACCTCCCTATTCCTAGAGAGATCAGTCAAAAAGATATACAAAACCTGTATTACGAAACAAAGGTATACTATTAAAGAAAGCATACCTATTTTAACGACTAAAGGAATGTATATGTTAACATGCAGACTAATCCAATTCTCTAGGTAATATTTAAAATTCAAATAAAAATGAATTAATAATAGCCAGAAAAAAGAATTAGAACTTCATTGTTTCAACATACACCCTTTCAGTTTAAGATATATTTATTATATGTAGGATACGGTAATATTGCAATATTTTTCTAATATATGGGATTTATAACTTTTTCGAGTGAAGATAAGTTGTTCTATGATTCTGCATTCATAGGTTTTAAACCTAATCGTTTTGATTTTACAATATACATATTCTTTAAGTTCCTTCCCATACTAAATGTTAGAAATCATAAATATATTATAACGTAAAACGAACATGAAACTTTTTTGAGAAAACTTTGAATTTTCTTTACTAACAAAGAATGCTGTGATAAATTTCTTGTTAAAAGGGGGTTGTTTTAATGAAGGTTCGTTATCACTATGTACAGAAAGCTGATGTGAGATTCTGTGATATTAGCTGTACAGTAAAAGAAGCATATGATTATCTAAAGGAAACAGGTTACCGTTCTATTCCGGTTTTAAAAAATGAAGGTAAAATCTTTGTTGGTTTTATTTATAAAGTACATTTGCTTGAGCATTATGTAGAGCATAATGGTAAAGAAAGTGATCCGATTGAACCGTTAGTGCAGAATCAAGATGCCTACATATACGAAGAGGACTCATTTTTTAAGACTTTCTTAACGATTCGACGACTTCCATTTTTAGCAGTATTAAATGAAGAGAAGGAATTCTCAGGAATTATTACTCACTCAAATATAATGGATGTCTTGGAAGATTCATTTGGGATGAAAACGGGTGGTGTCCTTCTTACAGTTGGAACTAAGGAGCATAAAGGGGCTATAAAGGATTTAGTAACTGCTGTTAAGGATATTAATATAGAAGGCCTGTTAACAATGGATAATGGTGATAAATATATTAGAAGAATTATTCTAAATTTGTCTGGTGATTTATCAGAGAAAAAGTTACAGAAGGTTATTAAAAAACTAGAAGATAAAGAATTCAGAGTTACCTCTGTTGATCGTATTGATCATAAATAGGGAATGACAGAAAGGGCTACAATTGTTAGCCCTTTTTATAAGCAGGTTGTTTTAAAGTAATGGAGAAGAGGCAGTTAATACGGAAACGTTCCTTGAGCGAGCTACATCACTCTAAGTTTGTTATGTCTTCAGGGTCGAAGAATAATTTTGATAGTGTAACCGTTTCTGCTTTTTCTTTCACTAGGGGTACATATTGCTTTAAAACAGATGCTGTTTTCTCCCCAGCTATTCCTACATGTCCTATTGCAATTATTTCATGATCTTTTTCAAGCCGATTCATTAGTAAATTAGCTTGCTTTGTAATGTGGCTTGTTGTATATTGTTCATCAAAAAATAGCTCATTCTCCAAATAAGGAACCTTTAATTGTTTCGCTATTGATTCAACGACACTTTTCCCAGTGGTCTTGCTATCTAGATAATAAAGTCCTCTTTCCTTACATACCTCTAATATAATTTTCATTACCCTAGCATCTGCTGTAACTTTAGAGCCCATATGATTGTTCATTCCAACTGCATGGGGGACATCATCAATTGCATCATTTACTCTTTTTCTAATTTCTTTATTTGATAAATCTGTTGTAATAGCTCCGGGACCAAGCCAGCTCTTTTTTCCATGTAAAGGCTCCATTGGAAGATGAACAATAACCTCATGACCTTTTTCATTGGCCAGATTTGCGTCTTTTTTTGTTGTAGGTAAAAATGGCATAACCGCTACTGTTAATTGAATAGGTAAAGATAGGATTTGTTCAGTACCTCTCATTCCATTCCCTAGGTCATCAATAACTATGGCTACCTGTCTTTCAATGGTGCTAGTTTGAGCGAATGTTGCAATCGGTATAGAAAGAAGAAGAATCAAACTGATCATACATTTTTTCATGGAAGTGTTCTCCTTTACTAGTATATATGTATAGGTTAACCACGCTTAATAAAAAGATGTGTTTTTAAAGGGGAGGAAAAAGGTAGTTTAAAATTAAGTGGTTGTGGGAATAAAAATAAGAAGAGAAAGTTTTCAATTTTGTCATAATTTGTGGTAAAAAAAATGTCTAAATTTGCGATAGTCTTTACACAAGTGAAAAGTTTTGTAATAATTTCTAACAAGATTACTTGGGTAAGATAATATCAAGAAACAGTGAAACGTAAGATTATCGCAAAATTGAATAACTAGGAGGGGCTCTGAGATGAATAATGATTCTTTAAAAACAAAGCTTCTTGAAACAATTAATATAAAAAGGAAAGAAATGATTGAAACGGCTACTAAAGAAGGATATACAAGTGAATTGGCTGTTCAATGTAGTCAAGATTTGGACTTGCTTTTAAATGAATATCAACAGATGTTAATAGAAGAGAAAAAACCTAAAGTTGCCCCTTTTCAAGATTTAGTTCATTCAATGAAGTTATTTACGTATACAGACAGATATTCTTATTGAATGAAAAAAATACAGTGGACAAGCACTGTATTTTCTTCATGTTATTATATTAAAAACTATTAATAAGGATAACCATGCAAAGAATCCCAACAATAAAGGAGTAAGTCGCAAATTGTTCATTGCCATCTCCATGAGATTCTGGAATTAGCTCTTTGTAGATGATAAAAAGCATTGCACCTGCTGCAAAAGCTAAGCCATACGGTACAAGAAAGGCAACAAAGCTTGTTAAATAAAAGCCAAGTAGTGATGCTACTATTTCCACCGCACCAGTTGCTGTAGCAATTAAGAATGCTTTTCCACGATTTATATTTTGATTTATTAAGAAAAGAGCAACTAAAAAGCCTTCAGGTGCATTTTGGAGACCGATCGCAAAGGCAATTAAATTTCCAGTCTCACTAACAGATGAAGCATAGCTAACACCTACTGATAAGCCTTCTGGAATATTATGCAAGGTTATTGCTGCAATAATAAGCATAGCTTTTTCATCAAATTTAATTCCACTCTTGGTATGTTCCAAATCTATATGAGGAATGGCTCTTTCGAGTGAAGTTAAAATAAGTACCCCAAGGAATAAACCAATGGATACCTCCAATATTCCCCCATAATTTAATGACTCCGGAATTAAACCTAACATGGCAGCAGTCATCATAATACCGGCTGTAAAGGCTAATAAAATATCTCTCCAGCGATGCGTAATCGTTCTTTGAAGAAATAAGATAGGTACTGCACCTAATCCTGTAGATAATGCAGATAATACACTTCCCAATAAAACATCTGACATATGTGATTGCTCCTTTTAAAATGGATACACTTTGCTTTTAAATCGTAATTAGGACTATTATAACTGAATTAGTTAACCTAAGGAAGAATTCAGTTAAAATAGAAGGTTATTATTACCTAATTCTACGATTAGCAAAGAATGAAAAAGTCACTTGCTGTTGCAGGGTTCAATAAAGTATATGAATAGGTGGGCTATTTGTTCCAACATCTTTGGCTCCCCTAAATTGAAAAATAACAATAAATGAAGGAGTAGCTGTCTCTCTATTTAAGTTAAACATTGCTTCAAAATGAAAACTTGTGTAAGATCATTCTAGGTATACAGAAATTATTTATTGCCATAATTAATACGAAGTTTCTTTAAAAGTTTGACTTTCTATACAACATGTTCTATTATAATGCTAATTATTTATTTTGAATTCAAGATATTTGAAAAAGGATTGAGATGAATTGGAAAAATCAAAGGGAATTGAAGAGTCTTTAAAGTTTTTTATTGTGCTTTCGCGTGCCCATAGAGCATTTAACGATGTCGTTAATAAACATATATCAACATTTAAATTAAACCCAACTGAATTTGCTGTTTTAGAGCTTTTATACCACAAGGGAGATCAGCCTTTGCAGCAAATCGGTGGGAAAATTCTTTTGGCGAGTGGGAGTATCACATATGTAGTAGATAAGTTAGAGCAAAAGGGACTGCTTATGAGAAAGGCATGTCCTAACGACCGAAGAGTGACACATGCTCAAATAACAGATAAGGGAAAAGAACTGATTGAAGAGATTTTTCCCCCTCACCAAGAAAAAATTGATGAAATTGTAAACGTCTTATCTCATGAAGAAAAGGCGTTAGTGACAGAGCTTCTTAAAAAAGTTGGTTATCATGCTAATGATTTATTGAAAAATGAAAAGCATTAAGTAATTGTTTACGTTTAAAACATTAAAACGGGTCAATCCTATAGTGGATTGACCCGTTTATTTTTTGAAAAATCATTTTTGTTCGTATGGCAGAATTAGAATTTCTACACGACGGTTTTTTTGACGACCTTCATTTGTGTCATTTGTAGCAACTGGTTTATACTCACCAAATCCTTTAGCACTGAAGGCTTTGGGATCCAATTTATCATTTTCAATCAATATTTTCATAAAATTAACTGCACGCATAACACTTAAATGCCAGTTTGAATCAAATTCAGAGTTATTAATTGGTATATCATCTGTATGACCACTCACGATAATATTACGAGGTGGGTTCATGATAAGAAGATCAGATAGTTCTTTAGCGAGCTTTTCATCTTTCACACGAATATCTGCGCTTCCAGAGTCAAAGAAGATATCATTAAGCAATGTAACAAGTAAGCCTTCATCAGTTAGAGTTGTACCTAACTTTGCTTGAAGGTTATTTTCTTTAATGTACGTGTTGATTTTCTCTTGAATTTTTTGTAAGTTTTCTTGTTCCATTTTTTGCTGAGCAGCTTCTAGCTGTTCTTTCGATGCTTCATCTTTTTGAACATTAAGATCTTCTAACTCGCTTTCAGGAGTAGGGCTTGGGTATTCCAATACACTTGTTCCACCATCGAAAGCTGCATTTAATGATTTCGCCACTTGCTGAAATTTTTGCGCATCAACTGAACTCATCGCAAATAACACGATGAAAAGTGCCAGAACGAGTGTAAGTAAATCGGCGTAAGGGACAAGCCATGATTCATCCATATGTTCATCATGATGCTTATGCTTTTTCTTTTTAGCCATTTACACTCTCTCCTCCAGTAACAGCAGCGTCTAATTTGTTCCTTTCAGTAACTGGCAAATATGTTGCTAGCTTTTGCTCGATTGCTTTTGGTGCTTGTCCCTCTAAAACAGAAAGTACCCCTTCAATCATAACCTGTTTTACTAGAGCTTCATGCTTTGATTTCCGCTTTAATTTATTAGCAAATGGATGCCATAATACGTATCCTGTAAAAATACCCATTAATGTGGCAACGAATGCGGCACTAATTGCATGACCTAATGCATCTGTATCACTCATGTCGGAAAGGGCAGCAATTAAACCTACAACTGCTCCAAGTACTCCAAGTGTTGGTGCATACGTTCCAGCTTGAGTGAAAATAGATGCTGAACCTTGGTGTCGCTCTTCCATTGCTTCAATTTCTTCTGACATCACATCTCGAATAAACTCGGCATTCTGACCATCTACTGCCATAAGTAATCCACTTTTTAAGAAAGGATCCTCAACATCAGCAAGTTTTGCTTCAAGTGCAAGTAACCCCTCTTTACGAGCAACCTGTGCCCAATCAGAGAATAAAGGGATTAATTCCTGAATTGTAGGAGTTTTTTGCTCTTTAAAGATAATGCCAAAAAGCTTAGGCACCTTTTTAATTTCACTAGTTGGGAAAGCGATAACTACAGCCGCTGCTGTACCCAAAAGAATAATTAATATTGCTGCTGGGTTAATTAATACTGTGGGACTAACACCTTTCATAAACATCCCAACGCCTACTGCGATAATTGCAAGTAATATTCCTATTAATGACGTTTTATCCATTGTAAATCACCATATTTCCTCATAAATTTCTTATCTCTTATATCGGTAAGATTTATTAAAATTTTAGGTTTTGTTTAAAGAAGTTGTGAAAGAAATTTCGTAACAACTGAAAAAGAGGGGAGATACCGGGACTTTGGTCTAAAATAATGTTATTTGTCTACAATTCCAAATAATAAAAAGCTATCAATTTTCATCGATAGCTTTTCTTAGTAGCCAGTTTTTAAATTTAACATATCTTTTTGGATTTGATAGGCAATCATATCCGAAGGCTGCTCTGGCATTTTTATTTTGTTCTAATTGAGATGCTCTTTCAATCGATTGTGTTTCAAGTAGTGAATTTTGTACCTCAAATAATTGCTTTTGTGTATATTCATTCATAAACATCGTTCTCATCTCCCACAAATTCTCTTGTTGTCTTCATCATAAAGGAAGATTGTTCCAAAAACTTCCGTTACAAGATGGAAAAAGAATCATAAATGTGGGTGAGAAAAAATCAGCCTTCTGACCGATAGAATTAACTTAACATCTTAGAAATACCAACATAATATAGGGGAAGAATTGTAATGACAAGATGGCTATAGAAAAATAAACGGGAATAGTAGGTCGATTTTGTTTCAAAGGCAATCGATGCTAATAATGCCCCTAGTAAACTTGTACAACAAAACAGGCTTAATCCAAACCCTTCACCAAGTCGTGCTTGAAAAAGAATAAAGCCAAGAGCCGACCCATTAACTAATAAAAGGATAAAGGAGATTAATAGAAAAAAATTTGAACTTTTTAGCATGTACAACACCTCTCATAGCATGTATATGTATGAGAAACAACAGCAATGACAGAGAAGTGAGGTCACATGAAAAAGAGTCACTTTCTCTTTGGAGAAAGTGACTCTTAATTATGAAACAATATCAAAATATGTTTCATCGTCACAAATAATAAACAATTTTGCATCGCTTGGAATAGGTTGATGAAGCTTACTTATGATGGACATATCATTTCCGTTGGAAAGAAGAATTGCCCCTTTTGCTGACAACGCAATGCTTGCATCTTGATACGTTTTCCACTCTGATTTTTTTGAAATAGAATAAAGGTCATATCCCTCATGACTTGTTAGTTGACGAATAATTTCACTAGAACCATTAAACAAAATAGACCTTGCGGCTAAATGTGCAGCGGTGTCGTTTGCTGTAATATATTCGTTCACATTTACATGGTTGAATGCATGAATATGATTTGAATTGGACACTTCACAAATCGTATAAATATGTTGATTATGTTCTTTTTCAATTCCTTTTATCATAGAAGCGATTAATAATGTATGTCCATCTGCCTGTGAAGCTGTTAGAACATCATCTGGTGAAAAAACCATAATGGATTTAGAACTTAATATATTAGCTTGATCAAGAACATCAATGCTTGCAGGGTTTCCATTCACAAATTCAACCCGTTCATGTTGAATTGGGATTTTTGAAATGTTTTCATCAACAATGACAACTCGAACATGCTCAAAAGTCTTTAAAAGCTCTTCTAAAGTAATGGCTGCTTTTTTTGTCCAGTTAATTAATAAAATGTGGTTCTTCGTTGTGATTTTCAATTTTCCTTCCTCCTTTAAGCGTTTTCTGATACTAAAGAAGTCGATTACTTTACCAATGAAGATACTCATTAAGCCAATTCCTACAATGTACAGAAACATAGCGAAAATTTTTCCGTTTACAGTTGTAGGTGAAACATCACCATAACCTACCGTTGCAACGGTCGTCATTGTCCACCATAATCCCTCGAAAGGACTTGTGAAAGTTTCTGGTTCAATATAATAAACCATATAGCTGCTAGCTAATATTAACGATAATGTTGCAAAAATAAGTATCCAGTTGTTAATATGTATGACTTTCATAAAGAATCGAATTAAAAACATAGGGAACACTCCTTTCGCTTAGTCTAGAACTATCAGTCATAAGAAAATCTTAACATATTTATGTATATTTAAAATATGAAATTGGTTATCTACTGGAAAAAAGATAGGGGACAGTCCTTGTATGGACTGTCCCTTATCTTTTTATTTAACTGCAATCTTATTGTCCACAACATCTATTTCGATTTGTGTAAGATTTTCATGATCTAAAAGAAGGTCCGTTATTTGATCTTCTACATGCTCTTGAATTACACGACGAAGTGGGCGGGCACCAAAGGCGGGATGATAGCCTAGTGCAGTAAGTTTTTCCTTTGCTTCATTAGTAACAGTAATCGAGATATTTTGTTCTGCTAATGTTTCAGCTAGTTCTTCTATCATTAATGTAACAATTTTTAAGAGATCTTCTTTTTCAAGTGAAGAAAACTCAATGATATTATCAAATCTATTAAGGAATTCTGGTTTAAAGAATGAACCAAGTGATTGTAATAGTTGACTTTCTTCTACAGCTGTATTTGATGATGTTTCAAATCCAACGGTTATACGTTTTTCACCTACGCCTGCATTACTTGTCATAATAATAACAGTATCCTTAAAGCTGACGGTACGACCTTGACTATCTGTTAATCTGCCATCCTCTAAAATCTGTAGGAACATGTGTTGAACATCTGGATGGGCTTTCTCAATCTCATCCAATAGAATGATGCTATAAGGATTGCGGCGAACTTTTTCAGTTAGTTGACCCGCTTCATCATGTCCTACATAACCCGGCGGGGAGCCAATAATTTTTGAAACAGCATGTTTCTCCATATACTCACTCATATCTAGACGTATCATTGAGTCTTTTGAGCCAAAAAGCTCTTCTGCTAATGACTTTGTTAATTCTGTTTTACCAACACCAGTTGGTCCAACGAATAAGAAGGAACCAATTGGTCGAGCCTTGGATTTAAGACCAGCACGACTTCTTCGGATTGCTTTAGATACCTTACGAACAGCATCTTCTTGTCCAATGACTTTTTCTGTGAGATTTTTCTCTAAATGTTTCATTTTTGATTGCTCATGACTTTGAAGCTTTCCAACTGGAATTCCGGTTTTCCTTGCTATAATGGCTTGAATGTCCTCTATAGAAACAACAAGCTTTTCATTGGTTGATTTTTCGATATTTAACTGTGATTCAAGTTGAGCTTCTTCATCTCTTAATTTAGCAGCTAATTCGTAGTCCTCGTTTTTAGTAGCTTCTTGTTTTTTTAGTGAAATGTTTTTTAGACGTTCTTTTATCTCTTCATCACTTTCATTTTTTAACATTAAGTTCTTTTTAGAACCAGCTTCATCCAACAAGTCGATCGCTTTATCAGGAAGATATCGGTCTTGTATATAACGATGTGAAAGGGAAACGCAGGATTCAATAGCTTCATCTGAATAAGATACATGATGATATTGCTCGTACTTATCTTGAATACCTTTTAAGATTTCAATCGCTTTATCAATTGTTGGTTCATGAACCATTACTGGCTGAAAGCGTCGCTCAAGTGCAGCATCTTTTTCAATTTTTCTATATTCTTTTAATGTTGTAGCACCTACAACTTGTAGCTCTCCTCTTGCCAGAGCTGGTTTTAGGATATTACCTGCATCCATTGAACCCTCTGCTGAACCAGCCCCAACAAGCTGGTGAATTTCATCTATGAATAATATAATGTTTTTACGATTTTGTAGCTCTTCAATAATCTTCTTCATTCGTTCTTCAAATTGACCTCTAATCCCTGTATTTGCAACAAGTGATGCTACATCTAAGAGATAAACCTCTTTATTTGTAAGCTTTGCTGGAACAGAGCTGTTTGCAATCTTTAAAGCAAGACCTTCCACGACAGCTGTTTTTCCTACACCAGGTTCTCCAATTAACACGGGATTATTTTTGTTTCGGCGGTTTAAGATTTCAATCATTCGATCAACTTCTTCTTCACGGCCAATCACAGGATCGATTAAGCCTGCTCGTGCAGCATGAGTTAAATTACGACCAAGTTGGTCAAGAATTCCACCACCGCTGGATTGAGTTTTTGGTTGAACGTTTCCCGCTGATGATCCTTGTTGTTGAAGTTCCTTCATAAATTGTTCAAATGGAAACGAAGAGAATCCCCCTGCAAATCCTGAAGGGATAGCTTGTTTATACGTTGAATAGCAGTCTTTACATAATGTTAGTTGCTTATGTTGATTATTTATTTGAAAGTTTAAATGAACTGTAGCTTGTTTTGATTGACAATTTTCACACATCATCTTTAAAACTCCTTTTCATTACTAATTTATATAGAAAGAATTTCAGTGAAAGAGTTTGATCTTTATTGACCAATAGGATAAAAAGAAAGAGGTCTTAAGTTTGACCTTCTTTGATCATAGTATACTTTGACCTTTTTTGACTTTCAAGTGTTTTGCCTAAAATGTTGTAATGGGATTTATTTACAGTAGTTTGAAAAGAAGTTATGTAAATGAAGTGAATCATCTCTGTTTACGCTCATATAATGATACAAGCTGTTTATCTATAGTGAGGTGTAAAGGATGAGAAGATCTTGGATTGCCTCGTTTCAAGTCGCTGCTGTGTACGTAGGAACAGTAGTAGGAGCTGGATTTGCGACTGGACGAGAAATAGTTGAGTTTTTTACAAAATACGGTGTTTTTGGACTTGCAGGTATTTTATTAGTGGGTTTAATTTTTGTTTATACTGGGACGAAAATGCTCATCCTATCAAAGCGAATTAACGCAGCTTCTTATCAAGATTTAATGATCTTTTTATTTGGTAAGAAAATAGGAAGATTTATAAATATTTTTATGCTCATCATATTATTAGGATTAACCTCTATCATGTTGTCAGGTGCAGGAGCGATATTTAAAGAACAGCTTGGTCTTTCTGTAAGGTTAGGTGTTGTCATTACGATTTTATTAACAATAGCTGTTATGTCTTTTGGAATAAAGGGGTTATTTAGTGTAAATATCATTGTAGTACCGATGTTGGTTCTATTTAGTACAATTCTAGCTGTTCAGTCTTTCTCTATTGAACCTTTAACTGTAATTCCCGATAAAACATCAGCAACGTTTAAATGGATTCTTTCTGCTGTTTCTTATGCAGCCTTTAATTTAACAATGGCTGCAGCTGTTTTAGTGCCTTTAGCAAATGAAATTCAAGATGAGAAAGTCTTGAAGCGGGGAGGAATCCTTGGGGGAGTCTTTTTAACCGCAATTCTAATTAGCAGTCATATTGCTCTTTCGACTCTTCCTAACGTTATGGATTATGACATACCGATGGCTGAGGTAATGAAAACAACTTTTTATGCCATTTATTTTATTTACATAGCTGTTATATATGGTGAAGTTTTTACCTCAGTTATAGGCAATTTATATGGTTTAGAAAGACAAGTAGCATCGTTTCTCAATATACCTAGTATGATTATTGTTTGCTCTATACTATGTGTGGCCGCTTTTATAAGTAAATTTGGGTATAGTTCATTAATTTCTACATTATATCCGATCTTTGGTTATGTTTGTTTAGGAGTACTTCTGTTATTAATGATTAAAAGAGTTCCTGAGTAACTGTGCAAATTTAACGACCGTGTTAGATGCTTGTATTGTCAAGCTATTTCAACACGGTCGTTAATGCTTTATACTAATAGGACAAGTAGTGCAAAGTGGAGGGCGAATATGGAACGAATTGCAATTATTTCGGATATTCATGGAAACATTCCTGCATTAGATGCAGTTTTAGATGACATAAAACAAAAAAAGATTCAGCGTATTTTTTGTTTAGGAGATTTAGTTGGGAAAGGACCTGATTCTTATGAAGTGATTCAGAAAATAAGTCAAAGCTGTGAAAAAGTTATAAAAGGAAATTGGGATGATTTCATTACAAAGGAAACAGAATTTGAATCATTGAAGTGGCATCAACATCAATTAACAGTGGATCAAAATCTTTATTTGGAGTCATTGCCTTTTTCATTTGATTTTTATATGAGCGGAAAACTGATCCGATTATTTCATGCTTCACCACATAGCGTCTATACAAGAGTCCAGCCTTGGGATTCAATTGAGACACGATTAGGTATGTTTACTAATACGGAATACACCGGAATAAGCACTTGTCAACCGGATGTTGTTGGTTATGGTGATGTTCATCATGCCTTTATTCAACATATAGATGGGAAAACACTATTTAATACTGGAAGTGTAGGCAATCCTTTAGACCTTACTCAAGCTTCATATACGATCGTCGAGGGGGAATATGAGTCTAAAAGGGAAGCAGGTTTTAATATTACCTTTGTACGTGTACCATATAATATTGAAAGAGCTATCCAATTAGCTAAAGACGCAGAAATGCCCGACCTAGAGCCATACATACAAGAGTTAACAACAGCAAAGTACAGAGGTTTAAAAAATTAGCTAGAGTACTTTTAAAAAGCAATCAAAATAATCTTAACAGGTTCTGTTTTGAAGTACAAAATACAAATTAACATTGCTTTTCGTATAGTCATTCGCACTATGATTAAAAAGCATTTTGACAAGTAAATCAGCAAAGAAAAATGCTTGGAATATGCTCCAAGCATTTTTTATACCAAGATAAGTACCCGTTTCCAACTCTTCGAGAATCGCAAGGAAATAAGCTACTAATAAGCGGAGAAATTCCCCTTATTGAGGAAATAACATGAAAAATAGATTAAATAGACGGAAAGATTCCGCCTATTTAATCGAAAAAGACGAAAATGGACCATTTTACATTGCTTAACCGGAGAAATTCCGCTTATATCTCCAAATTGATTTCCATTCTTCATTCTAACCGGAAAAACTCCGCTTATGTTTATATACTATTGGTTACTCAATTAAGGATAATCTGCTTTATTTATCCGCCTCTCAGACCTTCATCCACCCCCCTAGTAGTTAAAATCATTTTTAGCACACCATTTGGAATAGCAATGAGCTTGCGAATTTTTATGCTGACAAATACTTATGTCGCCATGTTAAAAGTGGTTCGGAATTCTGGGCCTATTTACCTTCCATTTAATTAAACCCCATATATATCAATAAAAATAAGCAGTCTTATTCAGTAGCGAATAGGACTGCTTATTAGTTTGCTAATTTAGTTTTTGTATTCGGAAACCGAACCCGTTTAAATAATCTTGATTGCTTTTTTATTTATGTAAGTGCTATTGAAAATTATACGTGTCTTGGAGATTTGATTGAAAGAGGGTCCAAAAAAAATTGTAAAACTTGGTAAATTTATAAATATGCTCATTTACGGTCAAATAATGTTGTTTTTCATTGAAAAAGGTATTATTAAACGAATTATCACATATTTATTAAGAAAATCACCAAAGTGTTACGTTTGACTGTATTGTTTCTTTCGTATTATGATAAATTTAACTAAAACTGTGGGGTGATAATATGGGGCAGTGTTAAAAATAAATAGTATTGTTATCGCATCCCTTATTGTACTCCAAGCGGACGCCGATAATAAGAATAAATGTATATAAGTTTTTTGTTAGACTTAACTCTCAGGAGGTGACTCCTTTTCCGTTTTTTTACGGAGAAAGGAAGCTTATTTGGACATAGTAAATTTGTTGCTTGTTGCAATTTTAATCGCTCTTACGGGTTTTTTCGTTGCTTCTGAATTTGCGATCATTAGAATTAGGAGCTCTCGTATTGACCAATTAATTGCAGAAGGAAACAAAAAGGCAAGTGCCGCGAAGAAAGTCATTAATAACCTTGATGAATATCTCTCGGCTTGTCAATTAGGAATAACTATTACTGCGCTTGGTTTAGGTTGGTTAGGCGAACCAACCATAGAACACATGTTAAAACCAGTGTTTCAGCAGTATGATCTCCCTTCATCCGTGTCAACAGTGTTATCATTTTCAATTGCGTTTGTGACGATTACATTTTTGCATGTTGTTGTAGGTGAATTAGCTCCAAAAACAGTAGCCATACAAAAGGCTGAAGCTGTTAGTTTATGGTTTGCTAAGCCATTAATGGCATTCTATATTATAATGTACCCATTTATTTGGGCTTTAAACGGATCTGCTCGATTTATTACAGGATTATTTGGTTTCAAGCCTGTATCAGAACATGAAATGGCTCATAGTGAAGAAGAGCTTAGAATCATTCTTTCTGAAAGTTATAAAAGTGGTGAAATTAATCAATCTGAATTTAAGTATGTGAATAAAATATTTGAATTTGATAACCGAATTGCGAAGGAAATTATGGTGCCCAGAACGGAGATTGTTTCGTTATCGATTGATGCACAAATTCAAGAGCAATTAGAAATTATCAAGGACGAAAAATATACACGATATCCAATTGTAGATGGTGATAAAGATCATATCGTTGGAATTGTAAATATTAAAGAAATATTTACTGACTTAATTCACTTCGAAAATCAAAAAACGTTTACAATTGATAAATACGTAAGACCGATCATTCAGGTGATCGAATCAATACCTATACATGAATTATTGCTTAAAATGCAAAGAGAAAGAATTCATATGGCCATACTAATTGATGAATATGGTGGTACAGCCGGGCTTGTCACAGTTGAGGATATTCTAGAAGAAATTGTTGGAGAAATACGTGATGAGTTCGATGCTGACGAAGTTCCACTTGTTCAAAAATTAAATGATACAAAATATATCATTGATGGCAAAGTATTAGTAAGCGAAATAAATGAGTTATTAGGTCTTGATATCGATGATTCTGATGTTGATACAATTGGCGGGTGGGTACTAACAGAACAATATGACATCAAAAAAGGCGACTTTATCGAATTTGGATCACATATGTTTAAAGTACACGACATGGAAAACCATCACATTCGTTCCTTAGAAATAACAAAGATTCCACAGGTTTTACCTAATCCAGCGCTGCTTGATAAGGAAGTAGCCACTTCATAACAAAAAGGACCTACAAAAAATGTAGGTTCTTTTTATTATTGAAGATCATTCGTCTCTTATACCAAGAAATGACTTCAGATATAAGAATGAAAGCTCTCTTTAAGGTAAAAATATTAAAAGCTTCTAGTTGAGGCTAATATGCTAAAAAAGGGGTTTTTGGTATGACACAATCAAAATCACAAAAAGAACGTCAATGGACGGTTCGAAAACAATCTCAAAATCCTCACGGTAAAGTAAAATCATTTGATCAGCTTTTAGAAGAAGCAGGTAAAAAAGAATAGAAAAAGAAAGGTGGGTGAATATTCACCTCACCTTTCTTTGAGAAGTAACTCTTGTATTTTTTTTTGTTTATTACATTCTTTTGCTATTGATTTTAATAGCTTATTTAAAAAATCCCGATCTTTCGACAACCATTTTACTTCGTTTAATCCTTCCAATATATAAAAGGAAAAATCCCAAACAGAGTTTCTAATAAATTGTGAATTTCCTTGTGCAATAAATGCCAGGGCTTTTAAAACTGAAGCCATAACTGAAACATCCTCTCTAGCATAATAACGAATTTGATAAAAGCATTCATATAAATAATCATCAAAAGATGGCTTTTCAAAAATCAATCGTAATTGGTGATGTTCATCATAATGAAAAGGTGTAGCTAAATGTTTTTTACCTAATAAGGACAATATTTTTGCTAAGTGATTGATACTATTTATCGCTGTATAAGGATCGTTGATTCCTGGAGAAACAGCTCTTAGTGCAATTTCAACTAATTTTTGTAAACCAAAATGAACATCCTGAACAGGCTCTTGATCGGATGAAATCGTAATAAAAGTTAAAAACATTTTTGATTTTGAGGTATCTTTAAGTCCCCAGATTGAAAAAAGAACGGTATCTTCATCAACATACTTACCAAGATCTTGTTCAAGTTTTATGATCAAATCATCTTTTGATGCTTGAGAAATAATTTTTTCAAGTTCAATATACTCAATATATCCCGAACGGTTGCTGTAAAGGGAGTAAGGCTTGACTGTTTGAATTTCATCATACTCCCAATTCTCCCATGGAGGGTCTTCCCTGAAATCCTGCTCATCAATAAAATGCTTATGAATTGACGTAATTGTTTTTTTCGTGATATTAAAAATTAAGTTACTTACTTTTATCCATGTTGTAACATGATGAATAAAAAAGACAAACATTCCCAAGCAAATGATTGACACGAATATAGCTAGAGTTGGAACAATAAAAAGTGTGCTGTTATCATTTTTTCGTACTAACAATAATAAAATAATCGTATAGATAAAACCTCCAATAAAAATTCCGAGTACACGCTGGGTATGATGATCAGTAATAAAATTTTGTAATGTTCTGGGAGAAAATTGTGATAAATAGGTTGTTAAAACAACAAGAATTGATGAAAACGTAATCGTTGTCATTGTTAGTAAAGAAGTTGCTAAAGAACTTAAGATTGTTTGAGCAAGGTTCATATCGGATAGAAATAGCTCTGGAATTTTTGTGTGAAAGGGTTGATTCATCAGGTAGCGGTCTAAAAACATGCTCAAGACGGCCAAGATAAAAGCAAAAACTCCATATACTGTTGGCAAATACCAAAAGCTTGATCGAATTCGAATGATGAGTTGTTTTAGCGACAAAGGAAAGCCTCCAATCAATAATTCCATTGCAAATTCAATTTATTCATGATATATTTTCTTAGTTGAAAATTTAAGAGCAATCCGATTTTACATGTAAAGATAAAATCGGGAGAGGTTCTAGCACAACCCTCTATAAAAAACTATGATATCTTTGATATAAAGTTTTATATAGAACAATGCTGGACACCTCGAATTTATATTCGAAGGTGTTTTTTGTTTATCATCTTACAACTAACGAACATATAGATTTTTAAAGTTTGTGTTATTTACCAATTGTTATTCATGGGAAAGGAACGGTCTTAATGAAAAATGAAAAAGCAGTTGTTGTTTTCAGTGGTGGACAAGATAGTACAACATGCTTATTTTGGGCGCTAAAGCAATTTAAGGAAGTCGTGGCTGTAACGTTTAATTATAATCAACGCCACAGCTTAGAAATTGACGTTGCAAAATCTATTGCTGAGGAACTTAATGTTAAGCATCATATTTTAGATATGGATTTATTAAATCAGCTTGCACCTAATGCGTTAACAAGAGCGGATATTGAAATTGAACAAAAAGATGGTGAGCTTCCATCTACTTTTGTACCAGGTCGTAATCTACTATTTTTATCGTTTGCAACGATTTTGGCAAATCAAATAGGAGCAAAACATATTGTAACAGGCGTGTGTGAAACTGATTTTAGCGGTTACCCAGATTGTCGAGATGCATTTGTTAAATCATGTAATGTAACATTAAACTTAGCCATGGATAAGCCATTTGTTATCCATACACCGCTAATGTGGATTAATAAAGCGGAAACTTGGAAGTTGGCTGACGAGCTTGGCGCATTAGATTTTGTGCGAGAAAAAACATTAACATGCTATAACGGTGTGATAGCAGAAGGCTGTGGTGAGTGTCCAGCTTGTGAGTTAAGAAGAAAGGGACTTGAGGAATATCTAGTTGAAAAAGGAGTGAGTGTTAAATGATTCAGCAGATCTATCCGCAGGTTCAGCATTCTTATCAATTTGAGTTAAACAAAGATATGCATATAGCAGCAGCACATTATATCCCTCATGAAGATGCTGGGAAATGTCAGAAGGTACATGGACACACCTATTTTGTCAATATTACAATTGCTGGTGATGAACTTGATGAATCAGGTTTCCTTGTAAATTTTGCCTCATTAAAGAAACTGATTCATAACCGCTTTGATCATTCGCTCTTAAACGATCATACTGATCTTTTTTCAGAGGAAGATCCTAACTACTTCCCAACAACAGAAGGAGTAGCCAGAGCCATTTATCAAGTAATTCAAAATGAGCTTGATACAAAAGCGAATCAACCACAATGTGTTCAAGTTTTTGTAAGAGAAACACCTACAAGTTATGTTGTGTTCCGTCCCAAGCGCAAGGAGGGATAAGAATGAAGAAAATTCCTGTATTAGAAATTTTTGGCCCTACCATACAAGGTGAGGGGATGGTCATAGGTCAAAAAACAATGTTTGTTCGAACAGCTGGGTGTGATTATTCATGTAGTTGGTGTGATTCAGCTTTTTCATGGGATGGATCAGCTAAAGATGATATTAGACAAATGACAGCTGCTGATATTTGGACGGAACTAGTTGAATTAGGCCAAGACCGGTTTTCACATGTGACGATATCAGGAGGAAATCCAGCATTGCTTGGAAATCTTCAAGAGCTTATCTCTTTATTGAAGGAAAAAGGGATAAAAATAGCTATTGAAACTCAAGGTAGCAAATACCAAGAGTGGCTGAAGGATATTGATGATTTAACCATATCTCCAAAGCCACCTAGCTCAGGAATGAAAACAGACTTTGAAAAACTAGACTTTATTATTACTGAATTAGATAGATTAAAAAGATCTCAATTTATTAGTTTAAAAGTTGTTATTTTTAATAAGGAAGACATTCAGTATGCTAAAAATGTTCATCTTCGCTACCCAGACCTTCCATTTTATCTTCAAGTAGGAAATGATGATGTGCTAGGAGGAAACACGGAAAAGCTTGTGCAGAACCTTTTAGGAAAATATGAGTGGCTAATTGACCAAGTGATAGAGGATAAAGAGCTAAATTCTGTGCGAGTGTTGCCACAACTTCATACACTGGTCTGGGGAAATAAACGAGGTGTTTAATGTTGAAAGAGAGGGAATTATTATGGCTGGAAGAAAAAGCGATGAATTAAATGATGTTACGTTACTAGGGAATCAAGGAGTAAACTATTTGTTTGAATATTCACCACAAATTTTAGAAACTTTTGATAATAAACATCCGAATCGTGATTACTTTGTAAAGTTTAATTGTCCGGAGTTTACTTCATTATGTCCGATTACAAATCAACCTGATTTTGCCACAATATATATTAGCTATATTCCTGATATTAAAATGGTGGAAAGCAAATCTTTAAAATTATATTTATTTAGCTTTAGAAACCATGGTGACTTTCACGAAGATTGTATGAATATTATTATGAATGATTTAATTGAGTTAATGGATCCACGATATATCGAAGTATGGGGTAAGTTTACACCACGTGGTGGGATTTCAATTGATCCTTATACGAATTATGGTAAGCCTGGCACAAAGTATGAGAAAATGGCTGAGTACCGCATGATGAATCATGATTTATATCCAGAAACAGTTGATAATCGATAGAATTTTGTTTGAATAGGTGTGTCCTGTGGACATGCCTTTTTTCATTATTTATGTAATAAAGCACTGACTTGAATAAAAGAGGAGAAGTGTAATGGTCATGAGGAGGAAATGGCTATAATACAGAGGGTTTGTTTCATTATTTAGATTATGTTATACATACCGATAAATTCAATAGTTAACTCTTTTCCAAGGACTTCTGTAAGTAATTTAAGTTCTGCCATTGCTTCTAAAATATGGTTTGCATTAATGATTAGTTCTTTTGAGTCGATGGCGAATACAAATTTCTTCATTTTATGGTCCCCTTTAACTTTTTTTCATTATGATATGTTAGAAAATCTTACAGTGCTAGAGATATGTAAGAGAATCTGACAATGTTTTCATTATAAGAAACAGCGCATAGAGCGCTATTTCTTATTTTCATCTTTGCCTATGTTCTTAACAGCTTCAGTTATGGCATTAGACACTTGATCAACTGTTTCCATCATTCCACCGTGAAGCTGACCATCGGCTCCAAGCTCATTCTTTTTCTTTTCTGAATCAATTGGATTAGAAATTCTCGCCATATTAACACCTCCTATTTCTTATGATGTGTTTAGAATGTGTATTTAATCTAAATAATTTCCATAATAGTGAAATAAAATAGAACTAAGGTGAATGGAAGGAGGTTTTCGGTTATGAAATTTGATGAAGCGGCGAAGCTCCGAAAAGAATGGATGGATAAAGGTGAACCAGCTTGTCTACATCCTGAACTTGAGCAACGGTACCTAGGACAGTATGCAGGTGATTATGCATGTACCGTTTGTGGTGAAACATTTATATCACCGCCGCTTAAAGTTCAAAGTAGTGAAGATAAAAAATAAAAGGTAAAGCGCGAAGAAATCGGTTTCTTCGCGCTTTACCTTTTAATTAAGAAAAAGAGTCTTTAATGATTTTATAGTTTTTATGATTTACAACTGTACGTCTATCAAGATCTAAGTCTTTAAAATTTTCCATATATGTTAAATCAACAATGACGGAATTTTCATTTACCTTTTCAACAACACCTGTTAAACCATCTCTGAATTCTATGATACTACCTACTTTAGCGATCTTCATTGCCTCGCTCCTTTACATATTCTTCTATGATTAGTTTATTTACTAATCTTTCTCGTATACGCTTACGCCTTGAGCTTAGGCGCAATTTAAATTTAAAAATATTCTCTATTAGAATTATTTAACACTATTTTTGTTAGTAAGTAAAGCCTTTCTACTAAATTCGTTAAATAATTTACAGAACATGGAAGTGTTTTTTGGTGAAATGCAAAATAAAATGCTAAGTTAATGATGGAAAAGGAAGATTCATGGTATATTAGTAAAATAATTTTTGTAATAGGGAGGTTTTTATGGTAGATACAGGTCTTGTATTAGAAGGTGGCGGTATGCGCGGAATTTATACTGCGGGAGTATTAGAGTATTTTATGGAAAAAAATTTATATTTTCCATATGTTATTGGTGTATCTGCTGGAGCGTGTTTTGGTGCCTCTTATCTTTCTAGGCAAAAAGGAAGAAATCGACAAGTTAACATTGATTTGGTTTCACACCCAAAATATCTTTCTTTCAGAAATTTAGTGAAGCAGCGACAATTATTTGGAATGGATTTTCTGTTTGATGAAATTCCAAATAAGCTTGTTCCTTTTGATTTTGAGACCTTTTATAACAGCCCAGAAGAATTTGTCGTTACGACAACAGATTGTCATACAGGTCAGCCTGTTTATTTTAGTAAAGAAGAATATGGTAAAGATTTATTGAAAGTTATACGTGCTTCAAGCTCATTACCTTTTATTGCTCCAGTTGTAGAATATAAAGGTAAACATTTGTTAGATGGAGGAATTGTGGATTCAGTTCCAATCAAACAAGCTGAAAAAGATGGTTTAAAAAAGAACGTAGTCATTCTTACAAGGGATCATACTTATACTAAGAAGAAAAAATCCAACATTAAGTGGTTATTATCGAAAGTTTATGGACATTATCCAGAGTTGGTAGAGTCTGTTTTATCAAGATATAACATGTATAATCAGACAATAGATCACATAAAAGAAGAAGAGAAGAAAGGGAATATTTTTGTCATTCAACCAAGTTCAAAAGTGAAAGTTGGAAGAATTGAAAGAAATCAAACAAAACTTGAGGATTTATATACACTTGGCTTTGATGATGCAAGAAGAAACTATGATAAATTGCAAAAATGGATGGAGAGTTAAAAGAAGCTATTGCTTAATTTTCAATAGATCTTTAAAGTCAATTGATTTAAAATGAATGTTGAAATTGACATTAAATGCAACTAAAAAATATGAATTGAGGAAAAAGCGATGGATGGACAAACTGTTACTGAAATACTAGATCAATTAAGAGACGGAGAATTAAACGAATACCATGTCACAAAAGAACAATTCCTTATATTTCGTGAGGTTCTTGTGAACCGTGAAGATTTTAAACATTTTCGAGGAATTGCTAAACAAGGTGGAAGTGTAATATATCGCTACTTAAAAGAGCCAAGAAGTTAGACGATCTAATTTCTCGGCTCTTTTTATTTTTGTTTAATAAAAATAAGTAAATTACACTATTTTTATAATAAAAAATACATTGATTAAAGAGTGTTAACAGAACTCTATCCTAAAGGTACATACGATACTATAAATAAACGATTCTTTTTGCTTACTTTCTACTAAGAAGTTTGGTAGTTGAACGATTTTATGTCCGTACCGCTGCACAAAACATTTCCCATTGCTACCAGATATTGAGGGGTGTATTAGAGGGAGGATCCTGTTAGTCTTGTGTATGTGGCCAGGCAAGCTTGGTTAATACATGACGAACCTTCAGGAGGTTACGAATCTATGAAAAAGGCAATTTTAAAACTTGTTGCTGTTTCAACATTAGCTTTTTCGCTTATCGCGATGACTGCTCCACAATCTAAAGCTAGTGCTGCAACAACACATCAAGTGCAATCAGGAGATACGTTCTGGATCATTGGTAAAAAGTATGGAGTTCCTGTTAAAACTTTAATGTCAACAAATAAAAAATCTTCTCATTTATTATTTATCGGTGAAAAACTTGTTATACCTCAAACAATCACAGCAGCAGAAATGGATTTATTAGCACGTCTTGTAAATGCGGAAGCAAAAGGTGAACCTTATGCTGGTAAGGTTGCTGTTGCATCGGTTGTACTAAACCGTGTTGATAGTTCGTTATTCCCAAATTCGATTTCAAGTGTTATTTATCAGAAAGATCAAGGTTATTATGCTTTTACTCCTGTTCAAAATGGAGCAATTAATTCACCTGCTGATGCATCAGCAAAGGCAGCAGTAAAAGAAGCTTTAGCTTTCCGAGGAATGGGAAAAGGCTCATTATATTTCTATAACCCTAAAACAGCAAAAAGCACTTGGATTACATCACGTCAAGTAACAGTGAATATTGGTAATCACCGATTTGCAAAATAATGAAATCCTTAGTACATCACAATTGTGATGTGCTTTTTTTGCATTATAAGATGTATTTCCTTGATTAAAATGAATATTCTAATTTTTTTTGATATCACACCTATATATAGTAAGAATATTATCTCTAAAATTTGGCAACATAAGAAAAAAGAATGTCTATGAAAGCGTGTGGAACGATGAATAAAATGACGTATGAAGGTGGCAGAGAAAAGCTATCGTTAGTACAGGTATTAGCAAGGTTCAGAACTTCCTCTGATTTTATTCAATATGAAGCCGAGACTTCTCATGTTAAGTACTGGGTATCTTACTTAAGAACAATGGTTGATATGCAGACTCTTCAAAAAAGCATTATGCCTTTTTTAAAGAGTGGGGATTGGAAAACACTGGATGATTTACAAAATGGAATACCAATCGAAAATATTATTATCACGATCGATACAGATGTGATTAAGGAAAAGCTATTAGACGGATACATTCTTATTTGCTTAACAGAATATGGATTGCCTGGCTTATTAATTAAAGCAACAATAAATAAAGCGCGTGATGTTTCTCTACCAGAAGTTGAGTTTAGTGTAGTAGGTCCTAAAGAAGCGTTTGTAGAATCAATTGAATCTAATATTAATTTAATCCGAAAACGAATTCCTGATGAAAAACTACGTATTTTTGAAATAAAGGTCGGTAAGCTTTCAAAAACAAAGGTAGCAATATTATATATAGAGGGAATTGCGAATGAAGAGAATGTTAACACGGTTAAACAAAGAATTAAAGACATTAAATTCGATCAAATTAGTGACAGCTCCTTTATTACACAAATGATTTCTGATAATCAAAATTCTCCTTTTCCACAGCTATTGGATACGGAACGCCCTGACAGGGTATCATCCATTTTAGCGGAAGGAAAGGTTGGGGTTATTGTTGATGGTTCTCCACATGTATTAATTGGACCCACAACGTTAGTGGAGTTTTTTTCAGCATTTGATGACTATTTTTATAATTGGTTAAACGCATCTTTTTTTAGACTGATTCGGTTGTTTGCTGTAGCATTTTCTATTTTAGTAACACCTATTTATGTTGCTACTTTAACTTACCATTATGAATTAATACCAGGTGATTTATTAAATACTCTCATTTCATCGAGAAGGGTAGTACCATTGCCACCTATACTAGAGGCATTGTTTTTAGAGTTAACGATTGAGCTTTTACGTGAAGCAGGGGCACGCCTTCCTACAAAAGTTGGACAAACAATAGGTATTGTTGGAGGGATTGTTATTGGAACTGCTTCTGTAGAAGCAGGTCTAACAAGTAACATATTACTGATTATTGTTGCATTATCTGCACTTGCATCTTTTACAACACCTATTTATGCAATGGGTAACACGATCCGAATGCTCCGCTTTCCATTTTTATTATTAGCAGAATGGTTAGGGCTGCTGGGGTTAATGCTTTGTTTTTGTTTTCTTATGACACATTTATTAAGATTAACCTCCTTAGGGAGACCTTTTTTAGAGCCAATCTATCCTCCTAGAACAAAAGATATGAAAGATGCTTTAATTAGACTTCCATTTTCCTTATTGTCTAAGAGACCGTCACAATTGCGAACGAATAACCCAATTAGATTTCCTTCTAAAAAGGCAAAAATGAATAAAGACATAGATGAATGAGTGAGGTGAGTGGACAAAATGAAAGTAGCAGATCGTTTTCAAGTATCACATTTTTTGGTGTTCTATTTGATCCACTCACTTCAATTTGGTGTAGGTGTATTAGGATTTCAAAGAATTGTAGCTGAAAAATCGGGAAGAGATGCTTGGATTGCAGTTATTATATCGGGTATTCTTGTACATATTTCAGTATGGATGATTTTTCGTATTTTGAAAGATTTTGAAGGCAACATTATTGATGTACATAAAGAGCTTTTTGGGAAATGGATCGGTGGACTTTTCAGTACTATTTTCGGTTTGTATTTTTGCTTGCTTGCTATTACTGTTTTAAGGACTTATATAGAAATAATTGAAGTTTGGATGTTCCCCGATTTAAATATTTGGATATTTTCACTTATCTTCTTATTATTAGTCTACTATGTCATTAGTGGTGGTTTCAGAATTGTGACGGGGATCTGTTTTTTTGGGGTCGTATTGCCTAGTTATTTATTATTCACCTTTTTATTTCCTGTGGAGTTCTCTGATTTATCTAATCTTGCCCCACCACTTAATCATTCTTTTAAAGACATGGCCGCTTCTACAAAAAGTATGTCATTAACCATCTTAGGCTTTGAGGCGTTATTAGTCTATTATCCGTTTATTAAACGGCCTGAAAAGTCAAAAAAATGGGCACATCTCGGAGTTGCATATAGTACACTACTCTTTACGCTAATGATGATGGTTTCACTGGCTTATTTTAGTGAAGAACAATTACAAAAAAACGTGTGGGCAACGTTAACGATCTGGAAGATTGTTGAAATGCCTTTTGTAGAGCGGTTTGAATACATAGGAATTGCCAATTGGTGTTTAATCATACTCCCTAATGTTTGCTTAACATTTTGGTGTGCAAGCAGGTGCTTAAAGGATACATATAAATTTAACCAAAGAAAATTGCTTGTGCTTGTTTTACTTCTGTCATATTTTATTGTTTCTATGATGGAAACAAGGGATCAAATTAACTTTTTAAATGACTTTGTTGCACAGACAGGTTTTTATATGATGTTTGGGTATATTCCGGTTCTTTTCTTTCTCACTATATTGATAAAAAAAATAAAGGGGAGAAAAGCGTGAAGTGTAGAGACTTACTCATATTTTTACTGATGATTATGATTGTAACAGGATGTGTGGAAAAGGAGATCATTGATGATGTAAACCTGATTACAGCACTTGGAGTTGATCTTGTTGATGATCAAAAAATAAAAGGATCGGCAAATATTGATACATACATTAAAGATCAGCCAGTTACAGATCGTGTTATTGTCGAAGAATCTAAATTAGCTCGTGAGCTAGTATCAAATATGCAAAAACAATCACCAGATCCCCTTGTTTTAGGTAAGTTACAAATTGTGTTATTTGGTGAGAGTTTAGCAAAACAAGGGCTTACCGAGATGGTTGATACCCTTCAGCGCGATGCTTCTATTGGTGAGCGATTATTGCTAGTGATTACCAGAGGTGAAGCCAACGCCATTTTAGAATCTGATTTTGCAACTCTAGGTGCCGCAAAGTATTTAACAAACTTGGTCTTACAAAATAAACTGAATAGAGATCTACCACGAACGAATTTACATTTGTTTCTTTATCAACATTATTCAAAGGGACAAGATCCTTTTCTTCCAATTATAAAAAAAAATGAGGAGTCAGGTAGTGTTGAAATTGATGGGTTAGCCCTTATGGATGAAAGGAAAATGGTTGGAGAAATTTCGAATGAAAAGTTGTTATTTTTTAAGGTACTAGCAGATCAGTACACAAAAGGAACTTATACAGTTGAAATGCCAGCTACAGGTGAATCAGTTGGCGTTAAAAGCATTGCCTCATCACGTGAGCTAAAGGTGGTTTCAACAAATCCTATTAAGTTGAAAATTAAGGTTCATATCGAAGGATTTATAAATGAGTATACTGGAAAGAAAATTACACCTGAGGTAACAGGAGAAGTTGAGAAAGCCTTTAAAGAAATCGTAGAAAAAGAATCGTTAGCTCTAATTGAAAAATTCAAAGAGCTAAAAATAGATCCAATTGGAATAGGTGATGACCTACGCTCACAGTCTCGTACATTTCTGATTGATGAGTGGCGAGACAGAATACCAGAGTTAGAGGTGGACTTACAGGCGGATGTTGTGATCACCGAGTCAGGTGTTATTGATTAGGCTTATAAATTTTGTGAATTTAAACGGAAAATAAAAGATGCTTGTTTTATTTAAAGGTCTTGTCTCATATCGTTTACTAATGGACTAGTCTAAAGATAAGGGGACAAGACATCATGAACACTTTTGTAAAAGGAACATTAATGCTTGTTATAGCAGCCTTTTTTGGTGAATGTTTAGAGTTTTTTATTAATATGATTTTGGCTCGTGAGTTAGGGGAAGAGGGTATGGGCTTATATATGTCCATTTTACCGATTATCTTTTTTATTGTTATTATTGCCAGTTTAGAGCTACCGATTTCTATTTCAAAATTTGTTGCTGAAAAGCAACGCGAAACACATTACTATATGTTAAAACATACTCTTTTGCTGACGATTATTTTTACATGTTTATTTGTTGCAGCTGCTGTACTAACCTTTCCGCACTTACCATTTTTAAATACCTACCATCCATATGTTAAGTGGTTGTTCGTCATTCTCATACCTGTTGTTTCATTTACATCGATTGCAAGAGGTTATTTTATGGGAGTACAACACATGGGGAAGATTGCATTTTCAAATTTTCTGAAAAAACTAGTCCAACTTGGTATTCTTTATTGGGTCTATCAATCCTTTCAGTTTCAAATTGAGCTAGCACTGTTGATTGCTTTAGCTACATTAATTGGAAGTGAACTACTTGTGAGTGCATATTTAATCGCTGTCTATTTTATGGAATACCAAGTACTTAGCAAGGAAAATCATAAATTCATACGCGGAGATAAAGTGAGGAAGGCTCTTTTTTCCGTTTCTTTTCCAACTACAGGTTTGAGGCTTTTTCATTCTTTTACACATGCTATTCAACCATTCTTAGTAAAGGGTGCTTTAGTAGCTGCTGGCTTTTCAAGTGTCATGGCCAATGAACATTATGGAATGTTAGCTGGTGTGGCTATGTCAATTGGATTTTTTCCAGCTTTTATTGGACATTCTTTAATGGTCATGCTGATCCCGAATGTATCAGAAGCCTATGCAAATAACGATAATAACAAGTTAGTACGATTATTGCAGCAGTCAATGGTCATTACATTACTTTATGGATCTATTTCCGTTTTTGTCATGTATATGTTTGCAGAACCACTTTCCCGCTTATTTTTTGATTCTTCAACTGCAGCTTTTTATTTAAAACTATTATGGCCGTACTTTCTTTTCCATTTTTTCATCATTCCTATGCAAGCCTATCTGATTGGTTTGGGGCTCGTCAAGGATGCCCTTTTTCATACTGTATGGTCCCATATCATATCGTTTGGGATGATGTATGTATTAGGTTCTATGGAAGTCCTGCAAATGAAAGGAATTATTTTGGGGATGAACATGGGAGCTGTGCTACTTATGCTCATGCATTACGTAACAATCTGCAATAAGCTTGAAGTAAGTGTGTATTTTATGAAAAAAAGATATACGTATTAATTGGAGGTGAAATATGAGTAAAGGATCAAAAAATAAAATCCTTTATTCATATTTTTTTGTTTTATGGTAAAAGTAAGCAGAGGATAATATCTTCATGAGGGTGATTTAATGAATAAATATAGCCTGTTTCTCAAGATACTACTCATCATTTTTATTATTTTTCCTGTTTATTCCGATAGCTCGCTCGCTCTTGAAAAAGGAGAAAAAGCAATTGATTTTACATTAAAAACAACAGAAGATGAGAAATTAAATTTGGGAAATTTGAAAGGAAATGTTTTGGTTCTTACTTTTTGGACTACATGGTGTTCTTATTGTCAGGAAGAAATGGCAGAATTAAAGAAGTTTTACAAAGAAAAAAAATTGGAGGGCATTGAGATAATTGGGGTTAATATTACATCTGCAGAAAACAGTCAAAAAGAAGTGATCCAATTTGTTCAGCAATCAAAATTACCTTTTCCAGTAGTTTTGGATGTAAATGGAGAGGTTTCAAAACGTTATCAAGTCATTGGCATTCCTACGAGTTATATTATAGATGAAAATGGAATGATTAGAGAAAAAGTATTAGGACCAATAACTGCCGAAATGTTACATCAGGCATTATTAGATCTTTAAACTACTTTAAATTAACTTGATAAATTTACAACTTTTAAATGTTTTGCTTATAGTTGTTTTTCTCACAGAATAATGAAAATTTAATATGATTTAGTTACGGGAGTACAGTTAGTGACAAGGATACTTGCATGATCTGTACTTTCTTTTTTTCGTGGGTAGCACCTTATTTAGAGGGTATTGTTATGAATTAACTTATTGAGAATACTTATTATTAATAATAATTATCATTTAATAATTATAATAATTATCACTTGAAAATAAAATATTGTTTGTTATAATCATATTATACTTAATTAATCACGTTTTGTTTGAATAGACCTAGGGAAATTTATAAAAATAAAGACTTTGATTATGAATGTTATTCTCAATTAGAGAGGCGGATGATGATGGAGACAAACACGGTAACTGGAATAAAACATCAAGCAAACACGAAAAATGAAAATCAGTTTCTCAAAAAATGGATGGAACATATAGAGCTTATTAATGCAATCATTTCTGGTATTTTAATAGGTTTTGGATGGTTTTATAACAATCAGGGAAATGAAACAATCGCTATTCCACTTTTTATTTTGGCTTTTATTATAGGTGGATTTGCAAAAGCAAAGGAAGGGATAGAGGAAACAATAGCAGAGAAAAACTTGAATGTTGAGCTGCTAATGATCTTTGCAGCAGTTGGTTCTGCTATTATAGGTTATTGGACAGAAGGTGCCATCCTTATTTTTATTTTTGCTTTAAGTGGTGCATTGGAGACCTATACGATGAATAAAAGCCAACGGGAAATTTCCGCATTGATGAGTTTGCAGCCTGAAGAGGCAGTGCTGTTAGTTGACGGAAGGGAAAGTCGAGTCCATGTATCTTCTTTAGATATTGGTGATACGATTTTAGTTAAACCTGGGGAAAGAATTGCAACAGATGGTTTTATTTTGTCTGGTAAAACAAATATAGATCAATCAGCTATTACAGGAGAGTCTATGCCTGTTGAAAAAGGTATAAATGATGAAGTATATGCTGGTACAGTTAATGGAAATGGGTCCATTACTGTATCTGTTTCGAAAAAAAGTACAGAAACAATGTTTCAAAAAATATTAGATCTAGTTCAATCTGCACAATCGGAAAAATCACCTTCACAACAATTTATTGAACGTTTTGAAGGCACATATGTAAAAGGAGTTTTACTATTAGTTGCTGCGATGATGGTATTACCACACTTTTTATTAGGGTGGACATGGAACGAAACAATATATCGAGCACTTGTCTTGATGGTGGTGGCATCACCTTGTGCTTTAGTTGCATCGATTATGCCGGCAACATTATCAGCTATTTCAAACGGGGCAAGAAATGGTCTTTTATTTAAAGGCGGTATGCATTTAGAGAGTTTAAGTAGAACAAATGTTGTTGTATTTGATAAAACAGGAACCTTAACAAAAGGCGAGCCAGCTGTTACAAATCTGATTACGTCTGAAAATGTGAATCTTGAAGAATTCTACGAAGCAGTTCACTCGATTGAAAATCAATCAACACATCCACTTGCAAAAGCTATTGTTTCCAAACTTCACAAAGATTACCCAAATCACTCGGCAAAAATGATTTCAGTGGATGAAAAGTCTGGATTTGGTGTAAGTGCAGTTATCAATGGAGTGAATTGGAAAATCGGTAAGTCGGAATTTGTTGGACGAAGTATAGCTGAGGCATATCATGGTGGAATAAGTGAGCAACTTGCTAAAGAGGGAAAAACGATTGTATATGTTCTTCGTAATGATGAAATGGTTGGGCTAATTGCATTAAAGGATGTTGTAAGACAAGAGGCAAAGGCTGCAATTGAAACATTACAGCGAAATGGAATTAAGACAGTTATGTTAACTGGTGATAGCCTTTCAACCGCAGAAGCAATCGCAAACGAATTAAGCGTGGATTTATTTAAGGCTGAATGTTTGCCTGAAGACAAGGTGAAAGAAATTAAAGCGTTAAAAGAGAAATACGGAACAGTAACAATGATTGGGGACGGCATTAATGATGCTCCAGCACTTGCCATTTCTGATGTTGGAATTGCAATGGGAGAAGGTACTGATGTTGCACTGGAAACAGCAGATATTGTTTTGATGAAAAATGAACTTTCAAAGCTTACAAATGCGTTGGAATTGTCCAAAAAGATGAATAAAATTGTCAAACAAAATATTGTATTTTCAATGTCTGTTATTGCGCTATTAATTTGTTCCAACTTCCTCCAAGTGCTTGATTTACCACTAGGTGTTATTGGACACGAAGGAAGTACCATTTTGGTTATTTTGAATGGATTACGATTATTAAGAGGGATATAGAAAGAGCAAAGAGGGTGATTTCATACACTTAAAAGGGTATAAGTCTCCCTCTTTTTTGTTTCCTACATATTATATTGTTTCTTTAGGTGCATTAACTGCTCCTTCTTCTTCATCTGGACGTTTACTAACAATGATATATGAAATAACAAAACAGCAAAAGCCAATAATCCATCCGAAAATCGTACTATAGTAAAAGGTGTCAATTAATGACATTCCTATAAAAGGAGCCATAACCCCTATGATACAAAGTATAGAAACTAAATGACGTTTTACCCAATGAAGCAATACGAACAACTCCTTAGTAGGAAGAAAGATAGACATATAATGTTATTATACAAGAAAAAGAACTTTTGGAGTATCAATGAAATATTAAGAACATGTTACAAATATTAATGATATTTACGGCCTTTCCACATATATCCCTTTTTCATAATTGAAGATTCCATTGAAGAGATTAGTAATGAGATAAAGAATGTTGCAATTATAGGCATTGCAAAACTGATTGATGCATTTTGTTTGGTTTTTCGATCAACAAACCCTTTTTGTGAAACAATAAGAATGTAAGGCAAAATATTAAATATAGTAATATAATCTTTAACAAGTAAATTGTATACTTCATAGACGACAAGTAAACCGGGAAAGATATAGAAACAAAAATAAAAGGAAATAAGAATAATAGCTAAAAAACGAGAACGACCAATTCCGATAAAAGTATTTTTTTTAAATCCTTCCCATACTTCTTTATTACTCTTATACATGTAGCATGTAACAAAAGAAGTTATATTTAAAAGAATAACTTTGTAGCCTTGCTTTTTCATAATCCTCGCTAAATGAACATCATCAAGCAAGGAATTTTTAATGGTTTCGTGACCGCCAATAGTAAAATATGCTTGTCGTTCAAATAACATAAACGACCCATGTGCGGCAGCAGCGGAAGACATTTGCGTATAGTTTGCTAAAAGAAGCGGTAAATGGAAATAAATTAAAAAATGTTGCATAGGCACAAGCCATTTTTCTAAAAGATGTTGTACTGGAAAACGTGGAAAGCCAGTGATTAGATGACCTTTTTGTTTATCAAGCATATGAATAACGGATTGAATAACATCTGGATTTAATCGAATGTCTGCATCTAAAAATAAAAAATAATCACCTTTTGCTTTCTTACTTAATTGGTTACATGCATGGACTTTTCCTGTCCAGCCTTGGGGTAATTCAGTTCCATAGAGTAAAGTAAAACGCTTATCGTTCGATATTAAAGACTTAATAATTAATGATGTTCGATCTGATGATTGATCGTCAAGTAAATAAAATTCTAGGTTTTGATACGTTAATTTTTTTAGAGATGTAATAAGCTCCATTACATTGTCTTCTTCGTTGCGTAAGGGTATTAGAATGGAGACAAGTTTATTGTGGTGAATTCTTTGTTTTTTTATTTCAGGCATAAAGAAAGAGTTAAAAATAGTCCAAATTAAAAATAAACTTAGAATGATGATATAGGTAAGCATAATGATCCCCCGATTTCCGTTTATCAAATATATTGTACTGACTAGGGAGAGGTTTTACATTTCTTAAGGTGTTTTGATGAAAAAACCCACGTAGATTGTTATGTTATCTACATGGGTACACATGCTAGCCTATTTCTCTTTTATGATCATATTTCAAATCGTGTTCCAAAATAAGATCTGCGGTAAGTTGACCTGATAATGTTACCATAGGTACTCCTCCGCCAGGATGTGTTGATCCTCCTACAAAGTAAAGATTTTGTATGTATGAGCTTTTACTAGGAAACTTAAAACCACCGTTCTTCTTCCGGTCTGTGGCAACGCCATAAATCGATCCACCGTTTGCTCCGTATAATTGCTGAAGGTCATTAGGTGTAAACATGTATTCAAATTCAATGGAATTTGATAAATCTGTAACACCCATTTTTTCAAGCTTAGCAATAATTAATTTCCGGTATTCCAGTGCTTTATTATCCCATGTTTCTCCTTCTTTTAACGGGGGTACATGAGTTAAAACAAATAAGTTTTCCTTGCCCTCAGGTGCTTGTGTCGGATCAGATTTAGAGGATATTCCGACATAAATTGTTGGGTCTTCTGGTGCTGTTTCCTCATTGTAAAGTTGATTAAACTCTTTTTCTGGTGATGCTGAAAAGAAAAAATTATGATGTGTAAGATGTTTATATTTTCTATTAACCCCTAATAAAAGCACTAGGCCAGATACTGTTGGAGGAAACTTTTCCTGTTCCTGAATAAAATCATGATGTAAAGGGTGATTCTCTAACAAAGTTTGGTAGGTAGGTACAACCTCTAAATTGGAGACTATAATGTCAGCTTCTACTATTTGTCCATTTTCAAGCTCTACACCTGTTGCTTTTTTTCCATTTGATATGATCTTTTTTACTTTTGTGTTTAGATGTACATTCACTTGTAATTCATGTAAGACCTTCGACATAGCATTTGCAATTTCATACATGCCACCATCAACATAATATATTCCAAGTCCTAATTGAACATGTGCTAACTGTGACAAAACGGCAGGAGCATGATAGGGGGAAGACCCAATATACATGATTAAAAAGTTAAACAATTGCTGAATTTTTTTATCCTTAAAAAATTTACGCGTCCCTTGGTGCATTGTTTTCATCGGATCCATTGATAATAATTCTTTAACCGTATGCATGGATCTTAAATCCTGTAATCCTCTTAAACTTTTTTTGTACACACTTTTTAAGCTATACTCATACATTTTGCTACAATAATTCAAATAATTGAAAAGCTCACCTGCGTCTTCTTTAGATACTGATCTTAGTTGTCTAATTAACTCAGGTAAATCACTTGTAAGTTCGATGGTTGTGCCATCTTCAAAAAATGTCTTCCATTGTGGCTCGATTCTTTTTAATTTAATATAGTCAGTAAGGTTTCGATTAGCATTTTGAAATAACTGTTCAAGTACCCATGGCATGGTTAGAATAGAGGGTCCCGTGTCAAAGGAAAAACCATTTCCACCTCTCCTGTTCAACTTTCCTCCAAGTCGCTCGCCTTTTTCAATAATCGTAACATCATAGTTATCGACAGCAAGACGTATACCTGCTGACATCCCACCTAAACCTCCACCGATAATAACAACTTTTTTATTCATTTTTTCCTCCAAAATGTTTTAGAATGAAAAGTATGTGAAAATTCACCTCTATAAAACCTCATTTTATCCATCATTTTCCTATTCGAGACAGTATATTTCTTTCTTAATAGATATTTTTTAACAGAGCAGTTTCTATGGGTTGTGTTAAATTGTACTTTCTGATGTTCATTGCTATCATGTAAAGAGAAGATTAGAAGGGTAGTGAAATGATGAAAAATCGTATAGAAAAAGTAATGAAATGGCTTCAAGAAGAAAACATTGATATGTGTTTTATTCAATCTAAAGAAAATGTCTTTTATCTATCTCATTTTTATACTGACCCACATGAAAGACTATTGGGGGTTTTTATATTTAAAGAAGCTGAACCTATTATGGTTTGTCCAAATATGGAGGTTAATCAGGCAAAGGCAGCTGGGTGGGAAAATGAAATTATTGGTTATAGTGATCACGAAGATCCATGGGTGTTAATTAAGGAAAGAGTGAAAATTAGATATAAACATTCTATAAATAAAGTTGCGGTGGAAATAGATACTACTTCATACAGTAGGGTTGAAAAGTTAAAACAACTTTCTAATGAAGATGTTCAAATTGTTTCAGCTGAGGATAAGTTAAATCAACTTAGACTAAAAAAGGACAAAAATGAAATAAAAATCTTAACTGAGGCTGCTAAACTTGCAGACTATGGAGTCCAAATTGGAGTAGAATCGCTTAAAAATGGTGTTACTGAAATGGAAGTATTGGCGACCATTGAATACGAGCTCAAGAAAAAAGGTATAAGAGAAATGTCATTTTCGACAATGGTTTTATTTGGAGAAAAGTCAGGAGATCCTCATGGAAATCCCGGGTTGAGACAGCTTACTGATGGAGATTTTGTCTTATTTGATCTTGGTGTTGTGTTAGACGGTTATTGCTCCGATATTACAAGAACCTTTGTGTATAAACAGGCTAATGAAAAGCAAGAAGAAATCTATCATACTGTATTACAGTCACAGTTAGCTGCATTGGAAGCAAGTAAACCTGGTACCCGAATTGGCGATTTAGATGAAATAGCTAGAAAACTTATAACAGATGCAGGCTATGGCGAATATTTCCCACATCGTCTTGGGCATGGATTAGGAATTAATGTTCATGAATATCCTTCTATGAGTCATATTAATGACAACTTGTTAACAGAAGGGATGGTTTATACAATCGAACCTGGAATATACATACCTTCAATTGGAGGGGTACGTATTGAGGATGATGTGTTAATAACAGAAAGTGGGAATAAAACTTTAACAACATCTCCTAAGAATTTTACTGTAATAAAATAACAGAAGTGCATATAAGGAATTGACAAAATAAAGATGAGAAAAAAATTAATTATCCTATTTTTCCCGATGCTTATGTTTTTAGTGACAATAGCATGCTCTACAAATCAAGATAGCAAAAATCTTGTTTCTGCTAAAGTGGTAAATGTCGTAGACGGAGATACATTAAACGTTATGATTAGCGGTAAAGAAGAAACAATACGATTACTATTAGTAGATACTCCGGAGACGGTTCACCCTACTAAACCTGTTCAACCGTTTGGACTAGAGGCAAGTAACTATTTAAAAGAGCTATTAAATGGTAAAGGTGTCCAGGTTGAAGTAGGAATAGGCGAACGTGATAAATATGGCAGGCTGTTGGGATATGTGTATATTGATAAACAAATGGTAAATAAGCTGCTTTTGCAAAAAGGTTTAGCGAGAGTGGCTTATGTGTTTGAACCTAATACAAAATATATTGATGAATTCAATTCGATTCAAAAGCAAGCTCAACAAAATGAAGTTGGAATTTGGAGTATTGAAAACTATGCAACAGATGAAGGTTTCCAGACAACACTAAATGAAGAACAAAACGAAATAAATCCAAATTTACAAGTGAATGAAGAGTGTACAATTAAAGGGAACATTAATTCAAAGGGGGAAAGAATCTTCCATACAGAACAATCCCCTTCATATGAATTGACAAAGCCAGAAGCAATGTTTTGTACAGAAGATGAAGCAAGAGCAGCAGGATATCGAGCGGTTAAAAGATAACACAAAAGGGATTCAATTTTTGAATCCCTTTTGTGTTATGTAGAATTACCTGTTACACCTAGGTTTGACTACAGACCTGCTAGCTGACGATTTTCTTTATCAAATAAGAGTAATGAAGGATTTGGGCTTGGCTTACCGATAAAATATCCTTGTGCTAAATCAATACCAATTTCCTTTAAATATTGAAACTCTTCTTTTGTTTCAATACCTTCACCTAACACTGTAATACCTAGGTCTTTTGCTAAATTCATTACCCCAAGTAAAAAAGTTTGATTGTCTTTGTTCATATGACAATCTTGAATAT
Source organism: Metabacillus sp. YM-086 (assembly GCF_048059995.1). Lineage (NCBI taxonomy): Bacteria > Bacillati > Bacillota > Bacilli > Caryophanales > Bacillaceae > Metabacillus > Metabacillus sp. YM-086. The sequence goes on from NZ_JBLUOI010000002.1 coordinate 94,869, forward strand.
ACTTTCTATCAATTTTAATATAATCAGGACGAAGCTTAGAAAGCATATCTAGTGTAGAATATCCAGCGCCAACATCGTCCAATGCAACTTTCATACCATGTTCTCTATATGTTTCTAGGATTGATTTTAGATGTTGTACATCATGTATCTTCTCTGTCTCTACTACTTCAAACACAAGGTCATATGGATCCACATTGTATTTTTCAACAATTTGAAATGTGTGTTTTAAGCAATGTGCAGGGTTATATATTGTTGATGGTAAGAAGTTGATGAAGCTTTTAATTCCTTGTGGTATACGATTAGTTCGAGATTCTATGGCTATCTCACGAGCTTTTTTATCTAAAATGGAGTGCATTTCTGTTTTTCTGGCAACTTCAAAGAGTTGACTTGGAAAAATAGATTGATCCTTCACCCTAAGAAGTGATTCATATCCATAAATATCACCACTGTCCATATTAATGATGGGCTGGAGATAACTAATAAACTCTCCATTTTTTATAATGTTAACTGTATTTTCATGAAAAGTGTGTTCATATATTGTTTGTAATGAATACCTTTCAAAAAGTCCCGGTACTTCTTCCTTGTGTATAGCTCCTTTAAATTCTTCAAGAGTATTACCCAATTCATAATGGATAAAAGAAAGAAACTCCTTTAATGCACTTTTTGACTCAAAAGCATGAATAAAATGATTTGTATTAACCTGTTTAAAATAAAGTTTCGTCAAGGTTTTTGTTAATTTATCATGATTGCTAGGAAATATTGAAAGAAAACCCTGATTATATATTTTAAGAGGTTGAAAGCAGGATCTACAATAATTGACCATCTTTATCCCTCGATTCAATATCAAATTTAGATTGATTTTATTTTATCAAAGATTATACAAAAGTTAAACAAAAATAATTCACGAATGGAATTATTAATTGATTTTAATGAATTGATTATCTTGTCCAATGTTTGGGTATAGCATAAAAATAAAAGGAGTTTTAAATGAGTTCTTTTGACATTGTTTATTTAAACACAGGGTGTCTAACCAAAGTGCTTTGGTTAAAAAGAAAAAAATGGGAAAGTCTAAAGGAGTGGTAATGATTGATAAAAGCCATTGTTTTTGATGTGTATGGGATATTGTTTAATGTTCATTCTGTTGTTGAAAAATGTACCTCCCTTTACCCTGAAAAGGACATGAACTTAGTGAACTTTGGAGAAGAAAACATTAGAGTACTCTTTTTTGAGGTAGCTTATGTGTAATTATGAGAATTTTTTTCGATTACAAAAGAGTCATTAGCACATTCTTGTAGAGTTTAACTCTCCCTTATAATTCCGAAATTGAGGAAATCTTGATAAATGAATATGTGAATTTATCTTTATATGATGAAGTTGAAGGGACTTTTCCTGACAATGAGTACAATAACTTAAAAGGAATGATTTAGAAATTCATCAGGAGGTTATATTTATGAAAAAAATAGCAGTGTTAACGAGCGGTGGAGATTCACCAGGTATGAATGCAGCTATTCGTGCTGTTGTTCGGAAAGGGATTCATGAGGGATTGGACGTTTATGGTGTGTATCATGGCTATGCTGGTTTGATGGAAGGGAAAATAAACAAACTGGAGCTAGGTTCAGTTGGGGATATTATCCATCGCGGTGGCACGATTCTTTATACAGCACGATCAGAAGAATTTAAAAAAGATGAATCACAGCACAAGGCAATAAGACAATTAAAAGATTTAGGTATCGATGGATTGGTAGTTATAGGAGGAGATGGCTCATATCGTGGGGCCGCAAAATTAACTGAAAAAGGTTTTCCATGTGTTGGTTTACCAGGAACAATTGATAATGATATCCCGGGAACAGATTACACCATTGGATATGATACGGCTTTAAACACTGTTGTCGAAAATATTGATAAAATAAGGGACACAGCAACTTCTCATGATCGAATATTTATTATTGAAGTAATGGGGCGTCATGCAGGAGATATTGCGCTTTTCTCTGGGGTTGCTGTCGGGGCTGAAACGATATTAATCCCTGAAAGAACGTTTGATCTAAAAGATGTTGTTGAAAAATTAAATAAAGGTATTAAACGCGGCAAAAAGCACTCTATTATTGTCTTAGCGGAGGGAGTTTGTTCTGCAAATGAACTTGCAGAACAATTAAAGGAAAAATACCATCTAGAAACTAGAATTTCCGTTTTAGGGCATATTCAAAGAGGAGGATCTCCTACAGGTTTTGATCGTGTTTTAGCATCAAGATTAGGGGCCAGAGCTGTTGAACTTTTACTACAAGGAAAATCAGGCAGAGCAATTGGCATGCAAAAGCAAGAAATTGTTGACCATGATATTATTGAGATTTTAAAACAAAAAGATCCATTACCAGAGGGAGTATACACACTATCACAGGAATTATCAATATAAGATATAGTTTTGAAAAATAAAGCGTACATTGACAGAGGCTGACTGTTTCAAGTAAACAGTCAGCCTCCTTTTGTTGAAAGTCGAGAAACCATATTCAATATACTTTCACGACCTTCTTTTCTTGTTGTTTATGTAAGCTTATTTAGCTTTAAAAATGATTTTTTGTTAAAGTCTATTTATTGACGCCTTAAGATATAAGCCCTGCCTCTCTTATATCGTTGCGGCTCCTTGGCCGCGCCACTGATTAAGCGTCTTGAAGTTAGTTGTATCGTGATGTTGCTTCATTGCGCGCTTAATTATGTAATACCCATATTGAACATTACAAAACATAAAGACAAGCTATTTTTGAGAAGTTAAATTAACAGAACTACAATCATCCTATGCTGTTTATGGAAAAATGTTATTGAGAAGAGGAATTATCAACAATTGATTTGCAAATCCTTTTATCTTAAATAAACAAGGCTTCTTTAAAGCTGACTAAAGTTATCCAAGATAAATATTTGCTGCGGGAGGACTGTTTGTGAGTTAAAGTGAATACTTTGATATTCTTAGATTGCTTTTAAAGAAGGGTCCATTCCTGCAGAAAGTACATTTTTAAGTGTAAAGGTACGAATTTCTTTTCGTAAATAACAATAAGCTATTATTTTCTCAGCTGTTATTTTTCGCACAAGTATTTTTCTTTTTGAAAAGCTGCCTGATGCAGATAAGTAAATAATTGTAATCGGCACTTTGTTTTCTAAGCTTAATTTTAAAAAGTATTTCATAAGGACACCTCCATCTTTCTTCATCTCTATTATATACGAACATACATTCTTTTATCCACTAAAAACGAACATACATTCTATATTTTTTAGCCATATTTTTTCTATTTCAGGCGTAAGATGTAAGGATAACATTTTTAGTTTAGATCCTTGAGAGGGGAGATAAGGATGACAGAACGAGAAAAAATACGATTAATCCAAGAAATTTCAAAAGAAATGATGAAACATTCAGTGAAGGATCGAAAAGGAACACATACTAGTGATCAGGAAAAAGCAGTTGAACTACTTGCAAGAGCCTTACATGATTTTTCTGATCTGTATTTAAAGCAACAAAACGAGGATGAAGTTTTAAAAGGAATATTAGCAAAAGTGAAAATTGCCTGCAATACTATGGAACGAGTTAAGAAACCAAATATAGTTATTAAAAGAGTATAAATTACACTTATATAAAGAGGAGGTGATTAATATAGGAGAATTGAATTAAAAGGAGAACATATGTTCCAATTTGGATTTACTTTATGATACAATAAGTTTGCAGTCAAGCGATCGAACAAGCCCCTTCGAAAAGGAGGTGATGCTTGTTGACGATTTATGAGAGTCTAATATCTATGTTTACGTTTGCTTCTTTAGTTATAGCCATTCTGGCTTTTTCACAAAAAAAATAGACCTTCTAGAGGTCTAATCATTTTTATCTTTTTTTAGATCTGTCGACTGCAGACTGTGGATGCTGCAACATCCACGGTCAACTATAATCCTATTATACCATAATAGGAAGTATGATTAGTTAGTACAAACCTATTGATTATTAATTATTTTTTTAGTTGTCATTGATTCCATTGCTTCGTTTGTTGTTTTTGAAGTTTTTGTATCATTGATGGTTTTCAGGTGTTTAACCTCCACAACTTTTTCCTTCCCTATTTTCTACAGATAAGTACTTTTTCTTTAATGTCCAATGTCCAAAGTTTTCAAAAAATCGGTAAAATTATAGTCTATATCAAAAAACATAGGTGTATTTTCATCGTCATATAAAATTAATCTTCCTTGATTCTCTGTTGACGGATCATATATTAATATAATTTCTGTGATAAGTGAATCAAACCATTTGTTTTTAACATTATATGATTTTGTTAATGGTATTCTGATGAGATATCCTTTATTTGGTATAGGATTTGCTTGAACTGTAACCTTCTGAATGCCCTTAATTGCGCTAATTGCATATTGATCCATTTTAGAAGATTGTTCCGCTTGTTTAACAATTGCATTTGTTTCGATATCCATTACTTTAATTTGTTGATTTTCTGCAATTGCAACATGACTAACACTAACAATGAGAAAAAAAATAACGTGAACCAAAAGGTATTTTTTCTTCATTTTTTTCACCTCAGTTATTAGTCTTTCCAACAAGAAAAATAATCAACATGGAATTATTACCTAATAGAACTTGCCGAAAGTCGCCATCCTAACTAAAGGAGGTGATAAGATGATACAAAAACTACTCCTTATTATAGGATGTTTCCTTTTTGTTGTTGGTTGTAAACAAGATGATCAGGTGTCTGCTCGAACATTCTTAATACCAGAAGGATATGTAGGTTGGGTTCAAGTAAAATATGATCAACAATTACCTAAAAAAGTAATGAATAATGAAAAAAATCAGGTATATAGAGTTAGTCAAAACGGAATGACATACACAGATGAAGAACATATCCACGAGGGTTGGGCAACTAATAAATATTATTATGTAAACGATAAAGGAGAACGAACCCCACTAGTACCAGGTAAGATGGTTCATGGACCATCAAGTGGGAGAGAATTAGCTGGCAAAACGGTTGAATATTTTTTTATAGGGTCATCAGATCAGTTTCATAAGGATGAATATGTGCCTAATGAATACGAAGTAAATTAACGGCTGCAATATGCAGCTTTTCTTTTTCTTCTAAAACAAACAAGTCATGAGTAAAAAGAAATTTTTCTACAATAAGCGACAAATTCATTGACGTCCATACATAACTTTTGTACGATATGAAGGATTGAATGAAAAGGAGCTGTGGATTTCGCGATGGAGTCCTTTAAAATAAAAAAAACTTTAAATAACAACGTTTTGATCGCATCACATGATTCATACGGAGAAGTTGTTTTAATTGGAAAAGGTATTAGTTTTGGTAAAAAAGAAGGAGACACTATTCACGAGGATAGCTATGAAAAAATGTTTGTTTTAACAAATCAAAAGGAGCAGGAGCAATATAAGTTACTGCTAACAGATATTGATGAAGAAATGCTCGAAATTATGCAGGAAGTAATTCAATATATTTTTGAACGTGTTGACAAGCCTTTAAATGAACATATTCATATAGCACTTACTGACCATATAGCATTTGCTTTAAAGCGTTTGCAACAAGGTATGGATATAAAGAATCCGTTTCTTCTCGAAACAAAGTCTTTATATCCTTTTGAATATGAGCTGGCAACAGAAGTTATTAATATGCTGAATGAAAAATTAAACGTACAGCTGCCCCATGGTGAAATTGGTTTTATTGCGCTTCATATTCATAGCTCAATATCTAATAAGCCACTTTCAGAAGTGAACCAATATTCTCAGCTTATTAGCCGGTTAACAGAAGTGATAGAAGAGTCTTTAAAAATTAAAGTTGATCGAGAGAGTGTTAACTATTTACGGTTAATTCGCCATCTTCGATACACAATTGAAAGAGTGAATTCGGGAGAATCTGTTTCAGAACCAGAAAAATTAGCTTTTTTGTTGAAAAAGGAATATCCGTTATGCTACAATACTTCTTGGAAAATGATAAAAGTCATGCAACAGGTTTTAAAGAAATCTGTTTATGAAGCTGAAGCAGTTTACTTAACAATGCATTTATATCGACTAACAAATAAATAATTGTAACCGATATTATTCACGTGTTACTGATTCGATCAGGCATGAGTGAACAAGGTGTTTTTAATTGCTATTTTGGGGAACTATACCTAATAGCAGCTAAAATACATGTTCACCATGCCTTTTTTGTATGCATTAAGACAATTTCTGAGCTTAATGTAAACGGTTAATAGTAGATTGTTTTCTAGGCTTTGTACTTTTATTGACTACAGTAATGAACAAAATAGGAGGAAATGATTATGTTTAAAAATGCATTCGGCGTCTTGCAAAAAGTCGGACGTGCACTAATGTTGCCAGTTGCATTATTACCAGCTGCTGGTTTATTGCTTGCATTAGGTAATGCACTTCAAAATCCAACGCTTACTGATTTAGCACCATTCTTAACAGCTGATTGGATCGTGTTAATCGCAAGTGTTATGGAAAATGCAGGTAACGTCGTATTCTCGAATTTACCTGTTTTATTCGCAGTTGGGGTTGCGATTGGTTTAGCTAACGGTGATGGAGTTGCTGGTATTGCGGCTTTAATTGGTTATTTAATAATGAATATTACAATGAGTAGTATCCTTAAGGGAGTCGGTACACTTCCATCAGGTGGACAGGAGCTTGCTGACTTTTTAGCGAACAACGGTGCTGCGTATGGAAATGTACTAGGTATCCCAACCCTTCAGACTGGGGTATTTGGTGGTATTATCGTAGGTATTATCGCTGCTGCCATGTATAATCGCTTTTTCACTATCGACTTACCATCTTATTTAGGATTTTTTGCTGGTAAGCGTTTCGTACCGATTGTAACGGCTGGAGCAACAGTATTACTTGGTATTGTTATGTATTTTGTTTGGCCTCCAATTCAAACAGGCCTGAACGCTTTTTCCACTAACTTATTAGATGCAAACAGAACGGTAGCAGCCTTCATATTTGGTGTTATTGAACGTTCGTTAATTCCGTTTGGTCTTCATCATATCTTCTATTCACCATTCTGGTTTGAATTCGGAAGCTATGTAAATGCTGCTGGAGAAACTGTACGTGGAGATCAAACAATCTTCTTTTCTCAAATAAGAGATGGTGTTCAAGATTTAACAGCTGGTACATTTATGACTGGTAAATTCCCATTCATGATGTTTGGTTTACCTGCTGCAGCACTAGCGATTTATCATGAAGCAAGACCAGAACATAAAAAAGTTGTTGCAGGTTTAATGGGTTCAGCTGCTTTAACTTCTTTCTTAACAGGTATTACAGAACCACTTGAATTCTCTTTCTTATTCGTAGCACCAGTATTATTTGGTATCCATGCAATCTTTGCTGGTTTATCGTTTATGATTATGCACATTCTTGATGTTAAAATTGGGATGACATTCTCTGGAGGTTTAATTGACTTCCTATTATTCGGAGTATTAAACCCACAAACAAACTGGTGGCTAGTTATTCCTGTAGGTTTAGTTTTTGCAGTTGTTTATTACTTCGGTTTCCGTTTTGCAATTAGAAAGTGGAATCTTGCCACTCCTGGTCGTGAGGAAACAGATGTTGAAACATCTGATGAAGGACAAGCAAAAGCTAATGCGGGAGATTTACCATTCCAAGTGTTAGAATCCTTAGGTGGCTCTGGAAACATTAAGCACTTAGACGCTTGTATTACACGTTTACGTGTTACAGTCAATGATAGTAAGGGTGTTGACAAAGATCGCTTGAAAAAGCTTGGAGCATCCGGTGTGTTGGAAATTGGAAACAACATTCAAGCAATCTTTGGACCTAAATCTGATAATTTAAAGACTCAAATTCAGGATGTTATGTCTGGAAAACGCCCTAAAGCAACGCAAACTCATTCTCAAGAAAAAGAAGTACAAGAGCAAGTTGAGGATGTTGTAGCTGACGGCTTGAAAAATGATGTAATAGATGAAACATTTGTTTCGCCACTTACAGGTGAGATGAAAAATATTACAGAAGTTCCAGACCAAGTATTCTCTGGAAAAATGATGGGTGATGGTTTTGCCATTCTTCCTTCTAACGGAACAGTCGTTTCACCTGTTAATGGTAAAATCTTAAATGTTTTCCCTACAAAACATGCTATTGGTATTCAATCTGATGGTGGAAAAGAAATTCTTATTCACTTTGGTATTGATACAGTTAACCTAAAAGGTGAAGGTTTTGAAGCATTTGTCCAAGAAGGTGACATTGTTGAACAAGGTCAAAAACTTCTAGAAGTTGATCTAGAATTTGTAAAATCTAATGCACCTTCAATCATGACTCCAATCGTATTCACGAACTTAAAAGAGGGTCAATCAATCAAACTGCAAACAAAAGGTAATGTTGCAGCAAATGATACTGATATCATTGAGATCGAAGGTAAGTAATTTTACTATTAAAAAGCCACACTTGTATTTTTACATGTGTGGCTGATAAAATTAATTTTTGAATAATATGAATGATTCTAAAGGAGATTGATGAAAATGGCAGAAAAAACATTTACAGTAACAGCAGATACAGGAATTCATGCTCGTCCAGCAACTGTGTTGGTACAAGCAGCAAGCAAATATGATGCAGATGTAAACCTTGAGTACAATGGTAAAACTGTTAACTTAAAATCGATCATGGGTGTTATGTCTCTAGGGATTCCAAAAGGATCTCAAATCAAAATTATTGCTTCAGGTTCTGATGCAGACGAAGCAGTTGCAGGTCTTGGTGAAACTTTAAAAAATGAAGGGTTAGGCGAATAATGAGTAACCTTAAAGGGATTGGAGCTTCGGCAGGTATTGCTATAGCTAAAGCCTACCGTCTTGAAGAACCAGCACTAAATATTGAACAAAAAACAATAGCAGATAAAGAAGCAGAAAAGCAACGTTTTGATGATGCAATAAACAAGTCAAAATCAGAGCTTGAAAAAATCAAAGACCATGCTAATCGTGAACTAGGTGCAGATAAAGCTGAAATTTTTGCAGCACACTTACTCGTTTTAAGTGACCCTGAGTTGTTAAATCCAGTAGTAGATAAAATTAACGCTGAAGGTGTTAATGCTGAGTTTGCAATGAAGGAAACAGCTGATATGTTTGTTTCTATGTTCGAATCAATGGATAATGAATATATGAAAGAACGTGCAGCTGACATTCGTGACGTAACTAAGCGTGTTATTGCTCACTTATTAGGGGTGCAAATTCCAAACCCTAGTCTAATTTCAGAAGAAGTAGTCATTATTGCTGAAGATTTAACACCATCTGATACTGCTCAATTAAATCGTCAATATGTTAAAGGATTTACAACAGACATTGGTGGACGTACTTCTCACTCTGCAATTATGGCCCGTTCTATGGAAATTCCAGCTGTTGTTGGAACAAAGCAAGCTACATCAACGATTGAAAATGGTGTAATGGTTATTGTTGATGGATTAGATGGTGATGTTATTATTGATCCATCTTCAGATGTTATTGCTCAATACGAAGAGAAAAAGGCAAAGTATGAAGCTCAAAAAGCAGAATGGGCAAAGCTTGTAAATGAACCTACCGTTACAAGTGACGGTCAGCATGTTGAGCTCGCAGCGAATATTGGAACACCTGATGATGTTAAAGGTGTATTAGAAAACGGCGGTGAAGCTGTTGGACTTTATCGTACGGAATTCTTATACATGGGAAGAGATCAGCTTCCAACTGAAGATGAACAATATGATGCTTATAAAACTGTTCTGGAAAGAATGGGTGATAAGCCGGTTGTTGTTCGTACTTTAGACATCGGTGGAGACAAAGAATTACCATACTTACATCTTCCAAAAGAAATGAATCCATTCCTTGGTTTTAGAGCGATTCGTTTATGCTTGGAAGAACAAGAAATTTTCAGAACACAATTACGTGCATTATTACGTGCAAGTAGTTATGGAAATCTAAAGATTATGTTCCCAATGATCGCAACAATTTCTGAATTCAGAGAAGCAAAGGCGATTCTTTTAGAAGAAAAAGAAAAATTAGTTGCAAATGGTGTACAAGTATCTGATTCAATTGAGATTGGTATGATGGTAGAGATTCCGTCTACAGCTGTCATGGCTGATCAATTTGCAAAAGAAGTAGATTTCTTCAGTATTGGAACAAATGATTTAATTCAATACACAATGGCTGCAGATCGTATGAATGAGCGTGTGTCTTACTTATATCAGCCGTATAATCCAGCTATCTTGCGTCTAATTTCTATGGTAATCGATGCAGCCCATAAAGAAGGTAAATGGGCAGGTATGTGTGGTGAAATGGCTGGCGATACAATCGCTATTCCATTATTATTAGGTTTAGGTCTTGATGAGTTCTCTATGAGTGCTACATCAATCCTTCCAGCACGTACTCAAATTAAAGGTTTATCTAAAGAAAAGGCACAAAGTATAAAAGAAACGGTTTTATCTATGAGTACAACTGAAGAAGTCGTTGCATTTGTGAAAGAAACTTTCCAAATCGACTAATGAGCAAAAAGACAGGCAGAATATGCCTGTCTTTTTGACGTTCTTTATAGATAATACATACACCATTAAGGGAAAGCTAACCTTAGTATAAAAGGAAGGAGTTTTCTATAATGGACAATTTCAAAATTGGTGAAGAAGTATATGTGATCTATAGAAATCCTCATGCTGTAAATGTGGCAAATATTGAAAAAGCAGAAATTGTTGAGCACCCTACTAATCAAAAGGAATTGGCGATTTTCCTACACGATGCATACCATCCACTAGCAGAAGATGATGCTGTATTTTCTAGTTTTGAGGAAGCCGAAGAACTTTACAACCAGTTATTTGATTACCAACAATTCGATTAAGTTAATAGGAAATATTTGAATCGATTATTAGATAACGATTAAGCAAAAGGTAAATATGTATAGAATCTCTTAAAGGATGGTACTATCATGATTAAACCTTTTGTTCCACAATTAGTTTATATAGAACCGAGAGCTCTAGAATACCCACGTGGCGTTGAACTAAAAGAAAAATTTGAAAAGATGGGTCTTGAGATTAGAGAAACAACCTCTCATAACCAAGTCCGAAATATTCCAGGTAAGAACCACCTTCAGCAATATCGAACAGCCAAATCTACTTTAGTTGTCGGTGTAAGAAAAACGCTCGAATTTGATAGCTCCAAACCATCTGCTGAGTATGCAATCCCTCTAGCAACTGGATGTATGGGGCATTGTCATTACTGTTACTTACAAACTACAATGGGTAGTAAACCGTATATTAGGACATATGTTAATGTAGATGAAATACTTGAGCAAGCTAAGGATTATATGGAGGAGCGTGCTCCAGAAATTACACGGTTTGAGGCCTCTTGTACGTCTGACATAGTAGGGATTGACCATCTTACTCATTCTTTAAAGTCAGCAATTGAATTTTTTGGGCAAACAGATATGGGAAGGTTACGTTTTGTAACAAAATTTCATCACGTCGACCATTTATTGGATGCAAAGCATAATGGAAAGACTCGTTTTCGATTTAGCATAAATGCTGATTATGTAATAAAAAACTTTGAGCCAGGGACATCTCCTCTCGATAAAAGAATTGAAGCTGCAGTTAAAGTAGCAAAGGCAGGGTATCCGTTAGGATTTATTGTAGCTCCAATTTATATTCATGAAGGCTGGCAAGAAGGGTACAAAACTCTCTTTGAAAAGCTGGATGCATCTCTCCCTGCTGATGTACGAGATGATATAACGTTTGAAATGATTCAACACCGTTTTACAAAGCCAGCAAAGCGAGTGATTCAGAAAAATTATCCGAAAACGAAGCTTGAATTAAATGAGGAAGAAAGACGTTATAAATGGGGCAGATATGGGATAGGTAAATATATTTATCAAAAAGATCAAGAACAGGAATTACGTGATACATTAGAGGATTATGTTGATCATTATTTTCCAACTGCCAAGGTTGAATATTTCACCTGATAAAAATACTCTCATCGTAACGTTGATGAGAGTATTTTTTTGTTATTTCGAAACTTTAACTTCCAATTAAACTTCATATATATGGTAAAATTAGTTTAATCATACATAAGGGGTGTATCTATGGATATGTCATTAAATGGTAAAAGTGCACTAGTTATTGCTTCCAGCCAAGGACTTGGTAAAGCCATTGGCTGGAAGCTTGCAGAACAAGGGGCAAATGTTATGTTATCTAGTCGGGATGAAGAAAAGCTTAAAAAAATAAAACATGAGCTTAGCCAAAATAGTCGTGGACGTATTGAATACAAAGTATGTGATATAAAAAACAAAGAAGAAATAGAACAACTTGTTACTTTTACACAAACTCAATTCGGTGCTATCGATCTACTTGTTAATAATGCAGGAGGTCCACCAGCGGGTACATTTGAAGAAATGACTGATGAAGATTGGCAGCATGCATTTGAATTAAACTTACTTAGTTATATCCGCATTATAAGAGAAGTGCTCCCCTATATGAAAAAAAGCGGTGGAAAAATCGTAAATATTGCTTCTTCTTCTGTAAAGGAACCAATCCCTGGTTTAATTTTATCTAATACTTTTCGAACGGGTATTGTAGGTTTAACCAAAACTCTGGCTTCAGAATTTGCATCATATGGAATTTTAATTAATACAGTTGCTCCAGGTCGTATCTCAACAGATCGCGTTGCCTCTTTAGATGAGATCGCAGCAAAGAAACAAGGAGTATCAAAACAAGATGTTGAGGAGAGTGTAAAAGATAAAATTCCTCTAGGCCGTTATGGTTTACCAGAAGAATTTGCCAATTATGCTACATTCCTCCTTTCAGACTTAAACTCCTATATGACGGGTCAAACATTTTTGGTTGATGGTGGAATGGTGAAATCAATTTAATGAAAATAAGGAGAGGTTAGCTTCTCCTTATTTTTACTTGTAAGGAAGGAGAGGGGCAATTTGATTACATATCCAATTTTGCAAAAAGGTGCGACAGTTGGAGTAACAGCACCTTCATCTGGGATTCCCGATGAACTTCACTCAATGTTTAGACAGGCCTTAGTAAGCATGGAAAACAAAGGATACAAAACTTATTGTGGTGAAACAGTATGGACACAGGATAAAGCTAAATCTTCATCAGCAAAAAAACGAGCATATGAATTTATGTCCATGATGAAAGATGATGAAATTTCACTTATTGTTCCCCCGTGGGGCGGTGAGCTCTTAATTGAAGTTCTTGAACATATTGATTTTGATAGCATACAGAATAAATGGGTAATGGGTTACTCTGATACAAGTGCATTGCTCCTTGCTATTACTTTGAAAACAGGAGTGGCAACAGCTCATGGAACAAATCTTGTAGATCTACGAGGTGTATATTCTGACTCGACCACTGAAAAATGGGAAAGTGTTTTAGGGACAAAAAGAGGAGAGCTAATTTTGCAGAATTCCTCAGAGAAATATCAAAAGCAATGGGATCATAACAATCCTTCACCGTATGTTTTTCATTTAACTGAAAAAACTGAGTGGAAGACTATTTCTAAAGATAAGGAAGAATGTAAAGGGCGTCTACTCGGGGGATGTATCGATGTGATCCGACATCTAGTAGGTACGCCATATGGACAAGTTAGCAAATTTCTAGATTCTTATTTAGAGCGCGATGATAAAGTAATTTGGTATTTTGAAAACTGTGAGCTAAATACAACGGATTTACGTAGGTCTCTTGTTCAAATGAAACTTGCAGGTTGGTTTGATTCTTGTTCAGGAATATTATTTGGAAGAAGTGCTGCGAATCAATCTATAGACAATTATCACGTAGTAGATGTTTATAAAGATTTGTATAACGAACTTCAAATCCCGATCATATATGATATAGACTGTGGTCATGTACCACCACAACTAACATTGGTAAATGGAGCATATGCTGAAGTGCTGGTTCAAAATGGAGAAGGAAGAGTTTCACAGGTGTTCATTTAATAATGGATTCGTTCAAGTACATTAAGGAGGAAGTAAGATGAATCAAACAATTGGTTTTATTGGTCTTGGCGTTATGGGGAAAAGTATGGCAAAACACATATTAAAAGCTGGATATCCTTTGAACATTTATACTAGAACAAAGGAAAAGGCTGAGGAACTGCTATCTTTAGGAGCTGAATGGAAAAGTACGGTTGCGGAGCTTTCAAATGAGTCTGATATTATTATTACAATGATTGGCTATCCGCAAGATGTTGAGCATGTTTATTTAGACGAAGCAGGTATTATTTCATCTGCAAGACCAGGTACATACGTGATTGATATGACTACTTCTCAGCCCTCCTTGGCAAAGAAAATTTATGAAAAAGCGAAGCAAAAAAATATTTATGCACTCGATGCCCCAGTGTCTGGAGGAGATATTGGTGCACGTGAAGCTCGATTAGCGATTATGGTTGGTGGACATAGAGAGGCGTTTGATCATTGTTACCCGTTATTTGAAATAATGGGACAAAATATTGTGTACCAAGGTGAAGCTGGCTCTGGACAACATACGAAAATGTGCAATCAAATTGCGATCGCATCGGGTATGATCGGTGTTTGTGAAGCCGTTTCTTATGCAAAAAAATCAGGGTTAGACCCAGCTAATGTACTAAAAAGCATTACAACTGGTGCAGCAGGAAGTTGGTCGTTAAGTAATCTTGCTCCACGTATGTTAGAGGAAGATTATGAACCAGGCTTTTTTGTAAAACATTTTATTAAAGATATGGGAATTGCGTTGGATGAATCAAACGAAATGGACCTTTTCACTCCAGGATTAAAGCTTGCACATGAGCTTTATGAGAAACTCGCTGAAGAGGGGAATGAAAATAAAGGGACGCAGGCTTTAGTTAAATTGTGGGATAAAGCTGAAGTTAATAACTAAAATATTGTAGTAATTTGAAACTTTTTCGTTCAATATACGTCAATTATAGAGATGGAAAGACAATGTGAAACGATTCATGTTGTCTTTTCTTTTTGACGCTATGGTATTCCTCCCATTACTTCATTTATTTTCACATGAATGTCATAAAGCAAAGCTACCTCTTCATTGATGATAATGGTAAAATAAAGGGTAGCCTAAAAAATAAGTTATTTTGAAATAGATCTAAATTGATAGGAGGAAAGCGACTTTGACAGAACAAAACACAAATAAATCAGAAGAGCGGAAACTACGAAAGTCCAGATATGTCAGAATCAATGTGTTCTTTTTTCTTGTCTTTCTGTTGTTTGTCGCTCTTATCGTTCGCTTAGGAGTTGTACAAATTGTTCAAGGAGAAGAGTTTTCAAAGGAAGTCTCTAGAACAGAATCAGATTATGCAAGCTTACCAGCACCACGTGGCAAAATGTATGATCGTTACAATCGTGTTGTAGTAGACAATACAAGAGTACCAGCCATCACATATACAGTTGATAAAACAACATCAGCTGAGGATAAAATTGAAACGGCGAAAAAGCTTGCAGAATATATTAATTATGAGAACGACTTCTTAACAGATGAGCTTAAAGATCGTGATATTAAAGATTATTGGTTAGCTTCTCACCCAACTGAGGCAAAAGAACTTCTTTCTAAAAAAGAACTAGAGCTGAAGCCGTCAGAAACATACAAATTACAAGTAGAGCGTGTGCCAGAGGATGAGTTTAATACAATTAAGTCTGATCCTGAACAGATGGAGTTAGCGTATATCTATACACGCTTTTCTTCAGGATATCAGTATGAACCACAAGTTGTGAAGTCACTAAACCTAACCGATGAGGAAGTATCACTTGTTGCTGAGCATTTGGAGCAGCTTCCTGGGGTAGATGTGATTACTGACTGGGGAAGATCTTATCCATATGAATCACTTAGCTCTATATTTGGTTCTGTAACCTCTCCTGAGGAAGGGATACTTCAATCTCGTGAAGATTATTACAAAGCAAGAGGCTATGCTAGAAATGAAAGAGTCGGGAGAAGTTATTTAGAATATCAATACGAGGATTATTTAAATCCTCGTAAAGCAAAAGTAGAATATATTTCAGATAAAGATGGTAACATCATTTCTGAAGAAGTTGTAGATGAAGGACAAAGAGGGTATGATTTGAAGCTTTCTTTTGATATGGAACTTCAAATGGAAGTGGAAAAAATTGTAGAAGAAGAATTACTTCGGGCAAGTAAGAGTCACTTTTTAATGGACCGGGCATTTGTTGTTATGATGGACCCCTACCAAGGTGATGTATTAGCAATGGTAGGGAAACAATTAGATTCTAAAAACCGTAGCAAAATTATAGATTATCCTTATGGTACATTCACTACTCAATATGAGGCTGGCTCTACGGTTAAAGGTGCAACTGTCTTAGCTGGATATCAGAAGGGAATTCCAATCGGACAAGGATATTACGATACAAAGCTTTATTTTAAAGGAACCCCACCAAAAGGTTCTTATCGAAATCTTGGATATATGACCGATTTAAGTGCGTTAAAGCTATCTTCTAACGTGTATATGTTTTATGTTGCATTAGAGATAGCTGATATTGAATACCAGAAAAACGGACCATTAAATGTTTCAAGTGAGGATTTCCAAAGACTGCGAAATTATTTTGCACAATTTGGATTAGGTGTACCTACAGGTATTGACTTACCACAGGAATCCTCTGGATTATTAAGTACACCAGATACAGCGGGTAAGATTTTAGATATTGCTATTGGTCAGTTTGACACATATACACCGCTTCAGCTGGCACAATATGTTTCTGTTATTGCAAATGGTGGCTCAAGGGTTCAACCACGTATTGTCACAAGTATTCATACACCTGTTGAAGACTCAACATTAGGACCTATAGCTGTTGATAAGTCTCCAAATGTGTTAAATAAAGTTAATAACACACCGGAGGAAATTGAAAGAGTTCAACAAGGTTTCAGGTTAGTTGTTACCTCTGGAACAGCTTCTGCTTATATTGATTATGATGTTGCTGGTAAAACTGGAACATCTCAAACCAATTACTATGGTCCAAAGCGAGAGTATTGGGGTAGAAAAACAAATAACTTAAACTTTATAGGATATTATCCTTCTGAGAACCCTGAAGTGGCTTTCAGTGTTGTTGTTCCGTGGGCTAGTAACGATAAAGATGCAGTTAACAAACACATTGCAAATCGAATCGTAAAAGCGTATATGGATCTACAAAAGAAGTATTTAACAACAACAGAGATTGAAACACAAGAAGATACAGAAACTGAATAATCTAAAAACAGTCTGTCATTGAACATGGCAGGCTGTTTTTTATTTTAAAAAACAATAAGTAAGGAATCACACATAAATCCCTTCTCTTTTCACAAAATAACAATGAAAACGAAAGGGAGTGATCAACTTGGCAAAAAGAACGAAGAAAAATGACCCACAGCAAAAAAATAAAAAAGGTTTTGATTCAAGTGTTATCGATTCTGAATTCAGTCATGAAGTAGGAAGTACAGACACAAATAAAATTCACAAAGACAAAGCGAAGAAAGAAAAAGCTTCTAAAAACAATGGTGAATATAAAGGATAAAAACTTGGTGCTCAGCCAAGTTTTTTTGTTTAAACAATCTTAGCAAAGTGAATTTTTATAGATTAAATGTTGAATATTTTATTAGTTTCATTATATGATAGATATAGAAACATACCGACCGGTTAGTTGGTGTGGGAGAAGGAGTGAGAACGATTGAATTTTTCTTATTCAGAGAAGGTAATATCACTTCAAGAGAAACTACATACTTTTATGGAAGAATATGTTTATCCTAATGAACAATTGTATGAACAACAGTTAGGTGAACAACAATCACGATGGACAACAATACCTCCTATTATGGAAGAGCTCAAGGACAAAGCAAAGGCACAAGGTTTGTGGAATTTATTTCTACCAGATAGTGAGCATGGGGCAGGTCTGTCGAATATTGAATATGCTCCGTTATGTGAAATTATGGGAAGGTCACTTATTGCTCCGGAGGTTTTCAACTGTAATGCACCTGACACTGGCAATATGGAAGTGCTAGTTCGGTATGGAACAGAAGAGCAAAAGCAACAGTGGCTTATGCCATTATTAGATGGAAAGATTCGTTCTTGCTTTTCAATGACTGAGCCAGAAGTGGCTTCAGCTGATGCGACAAATATTTGTGCAACGATTGAAAAAGACGGAGATGAGTATGTGATCAATGGCCGTAAGTGGTGGTCCTCAGGTGCGGGAGATCCAAGATGTAAAATAGCCATTGTTATGGGGAAAAATGATCCTGAAGCTCCAAAGCATGAACAGCAATCTATGATCTTAGTACCACTAGATACTCCAGGTGTAAAAATTGAACGTGTTCTACCTGTTTTTGGATACGATCATGCACCACATGGTCATGCAGAAATTTCTTTTCAGTCAGTTCGTGTTCCAGCAGCAAATATGATTCTAGGAGAAGGAAAAGGCTTTGCTATTGCACAGGGAAGATTAGGTCCAGGGAGAATACATCACTGTATGCGTCTAATTGGAGCAGCAGAAAGAGCGCTTGAACTTTTATGTAAGCGTGTACAAAGTAGAGAAGCATTTGGAAGAAGCCTTTCCCAACAAGGAGTTATTAGAGAGTGGATTGCTGACTCTAGAATTGAAATTGAACAAGCAAGGTTACTAACCCTCAAAGCAGCATATATGATGGATACAGTTGGGAATAAACAAGCTAAAGCAGAAATTGCCATGATTAAGGTTGTGGCCCCTTCTATGGCACTAAAGGTGTTAGATCGTGCCATTCAAGCGTTTGGAGGAGCTGGTGTGAGTGAAGATTTTCCATTAGCAGCTCAATGGGCAAATGCAAGAACACTAAGAATAGCAGATGGTCCAGATG
Organism: Metabacillus sp. YM-086; assembly: GCF_048059995.1. Lineage (NCBI taxonomy): Bacteria > Bacillati > Bacillota > Bacilli > Caryophanales > Bacillaceae > Metabacillus > Metabacillus sp. YM-086. Next base: position 113,672 of record NZ_JBLUOI010000002.1, read on the forward strand.
AAGTTCATCGCGCCCAAATAGGTAGGCTGGAATTAAAAAAATATCAGTAGACAGTAAGGAGGGAATGACTATGCATATTAAGGATTTATTTGATTTATCAGGTAAAACAGCTGTTATTACAGGTGGTGGAAGAGGACTCGGAGAACAAATTGCAGAAGGATTTGCAGAAGCTGGAGCTAATATTGTTTTGTGCTCACGAAAAGAAGAGGCATGTGTTGAAGTCGCAAATCGTTTAGCCAAAAATGGTGTTCAAGCACTTGGTCTTAAGTGTGATATTACTAAAAAAGAGGATATTACCTATGTTGTTAATGAAACAATGAAACGATTCGGACAAATAGATATTCTTGTTAATAATAGTGGAGCAACATGGGGAGCCCCTGCCGTAGAAATGCCACTTGAGGCATGGCAGAAGGTAATTGATGTAAATGTGACCGGAACATTTTTAATGAGCCAAGCGGTTGGTAAAGAGATGATTAAACAAAAAAGTGGAAAAATCATAAATATTTCATCTGTTGCAGGCCTAGGGGGAACAGATCCCAATTTAATGGACACCATCGGGTATAACACAAGTAAAGGAGCTGTTATTACTCTTACAAAAGATTTAGCCGCTAAATGGGGACAGTACAATATTAATGTAAATGCTATTGCTCCAGGATTTTTTCCAACAAAAATGTCAAAGGTTATCATTGAGAATGGTAAAGACCATTTTCTTTCAGGAACACCTCTGAAGCGATTTGGATCAGATCAAGATTTAAAAGGGGTTGCTGTATTTTTAGCCTCAAGAGCATCAGATTTTATAACAGGTGATGTACTTGTTGTCGATGGTGGCACACATGTGTTATAAAACTAGCTTTATCGTTTTCTATCATTTTTCTTTAGGAGGTATGTAAATGGAAAGCAATCAAAAGTGGTTGGCTAAATATCCTAATTCAATGTCTAATAATGTTGATATTCCTCATATTTCTCTACCTGAAATGCTACAAAATACTATTAAAAAATACGGGAATCATGAGGCAATTTCTTTCTATGGTAAGAGATTTACGTATCATGAAGTGGCAAAAATGGTTTTTGCGTTTACATCAGCCCTCCAACAGTCAGGTGTACAAAAAGGTGATAGAGTTGCGATTATGCTACCTAACTGTCCACAGTATGTTGTCTCCTATTACGGTGCCTTAGGTGCTGGTGGGATTGTTACTCAGCTAAATCCTATGCTTGTTGAAAGAGAGCTAGAGTATATTTTAAATGATGCTGGTGCTGAAACAATTGTTGTTTTTGACAGTATTTACCCTAGAGTAAAGTCTATACAGTCAAAAACACAGTTGAAAAATATCATAACTGTTAGTCTTCAACCTTCTGGAAAAGATCAGGAAGAGGATGACACATTTGAGAGTTTTCTAGCTAAGCAGAACGGTCAGGTTTTACCAGTTAATATTGAGCCGGAACATGATATCGCGGTATTACAATATACGGGAGGAACGACTGGACGTTCAAAAGGAGCTATGCTAACTCACCGAAATGTCGTTGCAAATGCTGTACAATCTTATGAATTTTTTAAAGAAGAAATTATTATGGGACAAGAAAAATGTTTGACAGTCATTCCGTTATTCCATGTTTTCGGAATGTCTAGCTGCATGAACCTTACCATCTTGTGTGGAAACTGTTTAATCATGCTCCCGAGATTTGATTTAGAGGAGGTGCTACAAACAATTAAGAAGGAACAGCCTACAGTGTTTCCAGGCGTGCCAACGATGTATGTAGCAATTACTAACCATCCTAAAGCTGAGGAATATGGAATTGATTCAATTAAAACGTGCAACAGTGGAAGTGCTCCAATGCCTGTTGAATTGTTGAATGAATTTGAAAGAAAAACAGGGGCTAAGATTTTGGAGGGTTATGGACTTTCTGAGGCTTCACCCACTACTCATTGTAACCCGCCATTTGCAGAAAGGAAGGCTGGTACTGTTGGGTTAGGGTTGCCTAACACTGCTTATAAAATAGTGGATGTAGCAACAGGAAAACAGGAAGCACCAATTGGAGAGCTGGGAGAACTAATTATAAGTGGGCCACAGGTGATGAAAGGCTACTGGAATATGCCTGAGGAAACAGCTGTTACACTTAGAGATGGCTGGTTGTTTACTGGTGATATTGCAAGAATGGATGAGGAAGGCTATGTTTCAATTGTGGATCGTAAAAAAGATCTCATTATTGCAAGCGGTTACAACATCTATCCGAGAGATATTGAAGAAATTCTATATGAACATCCTAGTGTTCAAGAAGCAGTTGTCATTGGTATACCTGATGAGTATCGAGGGGAAACGGTAAAAGCATTTATTGTCTTAAAATCAGGGAAAACAGCAACAGAAGAGGAAATGATAGAATACAGCCGTAAACATTTGGCTACCTATAAAGTTCCAAGGTTTATTGAATTTCGGAAGGAATTGCCTAAAACAAATGTCGGAAAGATTTTAAGACGTGCTTTGAGGGAAGAAGTATTAAAACAATAAAGAATTCAATCTATTTTACTGATAACTAAAAGGATAAATACTTGAAATTAACCATAGTTAAAACTGTTAATAGCTCTAAACAAAGACATCTTAGCCTATGGTATAATCTGAAAAAAGTAGAATAGATTGAGAGGATATGAAAATGAAAGAGAAAATAAGAGAGCAAAGTATTCAACTATTTGCAACAAAAGGCTTTAAAGAAACATCCATCCAAGATATTGTAGATGCTCTCAATGTCACTAAAGGAACATTTTATTATTATTTCACTTCTAAGGAACAGCTGTTAATGGATATACATCTGCAGTATATTGATGATTTGTTAGAAAAACAGGAAAGCATTATAAAAAACGAATCCATGAATTGTAAGGATAAGTTGTATAACATCGTTTATATGCTCATTCATGATATTGAAAAAGAAGGATTAAGTGCAAAGGTGTTCTTTCGTGAAATGCGTAACCTTAATGAAGATCATCTTACATTAATAGTCCCGAAACGAGATCAATTTAGAATCAATATCCAAAAATTATTAGATGAAGGTATTGAACAAAACGAAATTCGCTCTGATTTACCGACAGATATTGTAACACTCAGTATATTAGGAATGACTAACTGGAGCTATTTTTGGTTTGATCCTCAAGGAAGGGCATCAGACAAGGACGTTTCAGAGGTGTTTATTAAAGTGTTATTAGAAGGATTGGCTGTGTAATTGCCTGATGATGCAAGATTAACTTGCATCATCAGAAAAATTTTTGAACAAAACATACCGACTGGTTAGTAAGTAAAAGGAGGATTTATCATGAAAAATCAAGTTCAATCAATTTGTGTTGTTGGAGCAGGGCAAATGGGTCATCAAATTGCCATGTTAAGTGCATTAGCTGGATTTGAAACAATCATTCAAGATGTAAATGAAAATGCCCTTCAAAAGGCAGAATCAACTCTACATACAATAATGGATAAATGGGTAACGAAAGGGAAAATCAGTAGTGAAACCAAGATGGAGTCTTTTCAAAGATTAACATTTTCCACCAATTTACTTCATTCGGTGCAAGATGCAGATTTTATTATAGAAGCAATCGTTGAAAAATTAGATGCAAAGCAGGAATTATTCCGTAAGCTTGATGAATTTGCAAAGCCTGAAGCGATCTTAGCTTCAAACAGTTCAACAATTGTTAACTCTCTCCTAGCCGAAGTAACGAATCGTCCTGATAAGGTTGTGAATATGCATTTCTTTTTTCCACCTCTTGTGATGGATTGTGTAGAGGTTGTGAAAAGTGAAAAAACATCAGAGCTTACAGCTCAAATGACGATGCTTGTATGTGAAAAAATGAATCGAACTGCAGTTCTTTTACAAAAGGAGATCTCAGGATTTATTGCTAATCGAATTTTAGGAGCATTACAGCGTGAAGCTGTTTATCTTTATGAAAATGGATATGCAGATTATAAAGATATTGATCGAATTTGTAAAAAGGCTTTAAGCCATCCAATTGGACCATTTGAATTAATGGATTTATCAGGAATCGATGTTGGCTATTTTGTTATGCAACAAAGATTCGCAGAAACTGGTGATCCGGCGGATAGGCCTGCTGAATGTATTGAGGAAAAAGTAAAGCAAGGTCATTTAGGAAGAAAAACCGGAAAGGGATGGTATGAGTATAAGAAGGAAGAGGTGAGAGGCTGATGACGTCAATCATAAAAGTAGAAAAAGACCATTCTATTGCAGTTCTTACAATTGATAATCCACCATTAAATGTCATGAACCATCAAGTTCTTCAAGAGCTAAAATCTTTATTTATAGAGATAGAGAATGATCAAGATGTCATAGCAATTATTTTAACTGGGGCAGGAGAGCGGACTTTTATGGCTGGAGCTGATATTAAAGAATTTCCTTCTTTAATTGGTAAAAAGGGTATAAAAGAAAATTTTATGTTAACCCATCAAATTCTTGATAGGATCGACAATTGCTCAAAGCCAACAATTGCAGTATTGAATGGTCTAACACTTGGAGGCGGCTGTGAGCTTGCTTTAACGTGTGACATAAGGATAGCAGAAGAACATGTTTCTATTGGATTGCCTGAAATCAAATTAGGTTTGTTCCCAGGTGGAGGTGGTACTCAAAGGTTACCTCGTGCCGTCGGAGAAGCAAGAGCAAAGGAGATGATGTTTACAGGTACTCCAATTGATGCTAAGAAGGCTGAAAGAATTGGTCTTGTAAATGAGGTTGTTCCTAAAGGGGAGGGGTTGAATAAGGCTCTTGAGATGGCAAGACAAATTAGCCAGCATTCTCTTCAGGCATTGTCTAGGATAAAAAAAGCAGTAGATGAAGGCCTTAGTACTGAACTTTCTAAAGGAATAAATCGTGAAGCGGAACTGTTTGAAGAGGTATTTCAAACAGATGACATAAAAGAAGGGGTAGGAGCTTTTATTGAAAAACGCAAACCGGTGTTTATTCATAGATAAGGAGCTGAAGAAAAGATGAAGCATGAAACAGTAGTAAAAGTTCGTTTTTGTGAAACAGATGCCCTAGGACATGTAAACAACACCAGTTTTTTTATTTATTTGGAAGAAGCACGGGTTTTATTTTTTGAAAGTATAGGATATTCGATGAAAATGGATGGCTGGGAATTTATTCTTGCTTCTACAAAATGTGATTTCATCGGGCAAGCTTTTTTTAATCAAAAGCTAAAGATTGAAACAGAAGTTAGTAAAATTGGCAATAAAAGCTTTCATTTAGCTCATTCCATTATTGATGATATAACAGGTGAATTGGTTGCTAGAGGCGAGGCAATCATTGTTTATTTTAATTTTGAACTGCAAAAAAGTATGCCAATTCCGAATGAGTTAAAAGAAGCATTACAAAGTCATCATACCCTTATTTAGATTAGTAACTACCCTAGTTTGTATCCTATTAAAAGGAGTGAAAATCATGAGTGATATAATTCCAGTCAGAAGTGGGGAGGAGCTTAATGATAAAACAGTTAAAGAATTTTTACTGCATCATTTTCCACAGCTTTCTGATAAAGATTCCCTGATCATCAATCAATTTGGAACAGGTGCTTCAAATTTAACGTATGAGCTTAAATTAGGAAATTGGGAAGGAGTGTTAAGAAGACCACCACTTGGTCCTGTTGCACCTAAAGCTCATGATATGAAACGAGAATATAAAATCTTGAGTACCCTTCACCCTTTGTTTTCGCCTGCACCTAAACCATATCTATTTTCAGAAGACGAAGAGGTGGTCGGAAGTCCATTCTTTATTATGGAAAGAAGGCATGGAGTATTGTTAAATACCGATTTCCCTTCCGATACTCCGCCTTCTAAAGAGCTTGGGGAAAAGTTAAGTGAAATGATGATTGATACTCTTGTTCAGCTTCACCAAGTTGAGTATAAGGGAACAGTTTTAGAAGAACTAAGTAACCCTGATGGTTTTTTAGAACGTCAGGTATATGGTTGGATAAAGCGATATCATCGTGCAAAAACAGATGATATTAAAGAAATTGATGAATTAACAAAATGGCTTGTAAAAAATATCCCATCTTCACAAGAACCTACGGTTATACATTATGACTTTAAATTTAACAATGCATTATTCTCTAATGATTTTAGTGAAATAACTGGATTGTTTGATTGGGAAATGACAACTGTTGGTGATCCATTGGCAGATGTTGGTGCAGCGTTAAGCTATTGGTGTCAGAACGATGATCCGGACCTATTGAAATATGGACTTGGTAAGCCCCCAATAACAGTTAAAGAAGGATTTTATACTAGAAATCAATTTATCGAACGATATGCTGCAAAAAGTGGTCGTGATTTGTTGCAAATCCATTACTATATGACATTTGCTTACTTTAAGCTAGCGGTCATTTGCCAGCAGATTTATTATCGTTATCATAATGGGCAAACAAATGATAAACGCTTTAAAGACTTTCACCTATATGTGAAAACACTCATTGAGCATGCTTTATCTATAAGTCGTGAAAAGGCAAAATGAATCCAGATATGGGCGTTATGAGATCTCCTTCAGGAAAGGGGTGTAAAGGGTGACAAAGGTACATGTGATTATGAAAAAAGAAGAAATTGTTGAGGAGAAAATGAAAGGGAAAATTGCAGTTGTTTTCGATATATTACTGGCAACCTCAACAATCACCTGTGCACTTGTGGATGGGGCAAAAGCGGTTATTCCTGTTCCTAATGCAGAAGAAGCACATGTAGCCTCAAATCTTATCAAAGCAGAGAATCACATACTTGCTGGAGAATATGAGGGGAAAACAATTGAGGGTTTTTATGATCCAATGCCAACCATTTTAAAAGATAGCATTCAAGGCAAGTATATGATTTTATCAACAACAAATGGAACAGTAGCAATTAATCAATCAAAAAAAGCAAATAAAATTTATATTTGTTCTCTTTTAAATGGAAAAGCAGTTGCAAATACCATTACACATTTTCATAAAGATGATTCCATTATTATTGTGTGCTCTGGATCTTCAGATCAGTTTTGTTTAGAAGATTTTTATGGAGCTGGGCATCTTATCTATCATTTACAAGAAAAGATGCATTTACAGCTAACAGATTCGGCTAAGGCAGCTCGACTTTTTTATGAAAGCAATAAATCTGTTGCTGAAACGATTCTTCTTTCATCAAGGGTAGGTGAAATGCTTGTGAAATATGGATTCATTAATGAGGTGAAATTTGTAAGTCAAAAAGATTGCTTTGAAATTGTTCCATTTTTTGACGGAGAAAAAATTATAGCAGGGGGAGAGTGTGTATGACTTTACTAGCTAATAAAGGCGGTAGCTTTTTATATGACTATGATTTACCTTCAAACCTATTTACTCCTGAAGATGTAACAGATGAACATAAAATGATTGAAAAAACGGCAAGACAGTTTGTCGAGAAAGATGTAATACCTGTTAGAGAGAGAATTGAAAATCAAGATTTTGATAAAGTAGTAGAGTTGTTAAAAAAAGCCGGTGAGCTTGGACTCCTTGCACACAGTGTACCGGAGCAGTATGGTGGACTTGGTCTTGATAAGGTTAGTAAAGGTATTGTTGGAGAAGTGGTCGGAAGATCTGGTGGATATGGTGTTGCCCATTCAAATCATACATGCATCGCTACTCTACCGATCACTTATTTTGGTACAAAGCAACAAAAAGAACGTTACTTACCTAAATTGGCTTCAGGAGAATATCTTGGAGCATACTGCTTAACAGAACCGAATGCCGGTTCTGATGCTCTGGCATCACAAACAACTGCAAAACTAAATGCCCAAGGAACTCATTATCTTTTAAACGGTACAAAACTTTATATTACAAATGCTATATTTTCAGATACATTCATTGTATATGCGAAAGTAGATGGTGATAAATTTTCGGCATTTATTGTTGAAAAGAATTTTCCGGGAATTTCTTTAGGACCTGAGGAACAAAAAATGGGTATTAAAGGCTCCTCTACAAGAGCTGTTATTTTAGAGGATTGTCTAGTTCCTAAAGAAAATCTATTAGGAGAAATCGGGAAAGGTCATGTTATTGCTCTAAATGTTCTAAATTTAGGGCGGTTTAACTTAGGGTCTGCGTGTGTAGGGGGTGCAAAGTATGCATTAGAACTTGCACTTTCTTATACAAAACAGAGGATTCAATTTGGTCAATCTATTGCAGATTTCCCTGCTACGAAGGAAAAAATTGCCCTGATGTCTGCGCGTATATTCGCTAGTGAATCTATTCAATATCGAACTGCAGGGTTGCTCGAAGAAGTTTTAGGTAACATAACAGAAGATGAAAACATCTCAAGGATCGGTAAGAAATTAATGGAATACGCCACAGAGTGTGCTATCTGTAAAGTTTATGGTTCGGAAACACTTGACCAAGTTAGTGATGAGGCCCTTCAGTTGCACGGTGGGGCAGGCTTTATAAAGGAATATAGGATTGAGCAAGTGTATCGTGACTCTCGTATAAATCGTATTTTTGAAGGGACAAATGAGATTAATCGTTTGTTATTACCAACTCATTTATTTAGAAAAGCTTTTAAAGGAGAAATTCCTTTAGAAGAGTTGGTTCATAAAGCAGTTCAAAATTTGTCAGTGAAACCAAGTCTAGATAATAGAGAATTTTCACAGGAAAAGGCAGCAATAAGCGGAATGAGAAACGTTTTTTTAGCGTGTATTGGAGCTGTTTTTGAGCAATTCGGCGAAAAAGTATTTGATGAACAAGAAACACTAATGAAATTATCAAATATAGCAATTGAGCTTTATGCAGCTGAATCGACTCTTGCTAGGTCAATAAAGTGGGACGATAGATTAAAAAGGTTACTAGCAAGAACTGTCTTGGAACAGTCATTGTTATCCGTTGAAGTCATGTCAAGACAACTTGTGAATGGTGTGTTAAACGGTAAAAAAAGAAGTTCACTAATTCAATTAATAACGAGTCACCTTCAATCAGTTGAAGTTACGTCAACGGTAGAAGAAAAGCGTGAAATTGCAGGTGCTCAATTTGAAGCTGAACGATTTGTTACGAAATGAGGTGCTGATGATGAGGTTTTTAAATAAACTTGCTGTTATTACCGGAGCTGGGAGTGGAATTGGAGAAGCAACAGCGATACGCTTAGCTAAGGAAGGAGCAACAGTTGTTTTAGTGGGAAGAACAAAAGAAAAGCTTGAACGAGTTGCTAGAATTATTAATGAATCCTTATCTGATCACAAAGCCATTCCATACGTGGCCGATGTGACTTCCGAGAATCATATAAAGAAGCTTGCTATTTTTTTAGAAAATGAATTTTCATCACTTGATATTGTTGTAAACAATGCTGGAGGCTCATCAAAATCTACAATTCTGGAAACTACTGAAGAGCAATGGGACACAGTTCAAGCAGTTAATTTGAAAAGTATTTTTCTAGTTTCGAAACATCTCGGGAAGCTAATGAAAGAACAGAGCTCAAATGATTACCGTTCAATCGTAAATGTTGCGTCATTATCAGGGTATAAGGCTGGTGCACAAATTCCACACTATAGCTCGGCAAAAGCTGGTGTTATTAATTTTTCAAGAGCTTTAGCATTAGAGCTTGCTCCTAATAAAATTCGTGTGAATTCTGTTTCACCTGGATTTGTTGAAACACCGCTAACAGAGAAGGGGCTGGAAAATGAGGCATTTGTAAAAGCGATCAAACGTAGCACTGCACTTGAACGCGTTGGGCGACCTGATGAAATAGCAAATGTAATTGCTTTTGTTGCATCTGATGAGGCTTCTTATATGACAGGATCAGATGTGTTAGTCGATGGAGGTTGGCTTATTAAATAAAGGTAAACCAATTAAAAAATAGTTACTAACTTATGAAGAGGAGTCGATCAAATGAGTGATTTATTGATAGAAAAAGAAGGGGCAGTGTTAACTCTTTGTCTTAATAGACCAGAAAATCTGAATGCATTTAGTGCAGAAATGATTAGAAAATTAACAAAAACATTTCAAGAGGCTCAACTTGATGAGGAAGTACGAGTGATTGTTTTAAAGGGATCAGGACGTTCGTTTTCTGCCGGTGGAGATGTAAAAACAATGGGAACAACAACTGGTACACAGGTTTATGAACATATTGGTCAATTAAATGAATGCATTAAAGCAATGACAGAACTTGAAAAGCCAATTATTGCAGCTGTACACGGTTTTGCAGCAGGAGCTGCTTTTAATTTGGCGTTAGCTTGTGACATGATTTATGCATCAGATGATAGTAAATTTGTGATGAGTTTTTCACAAGTAGGATTAATTTCAGATGGTGGTGGATTACACTTTCTTCCAAAGATAATTGGGCCTTATCGGGCAAAAGAGCTCTTCTTTTCAGCAAAACCAATAACAGCTCAGAAAGCTTACGAATACGGAATTGTGAACGAGCTTATCCCATTAGATGAATTATCAAACCGAGTAGCTACAATTGCTAATGAACTTTCACATGGGGCAGTAAGAGCATACGGACTCATGAAGAAAATTATTAATTCTCCAGGTTCATTAGAAAATGTGTTAGAAATAGAAAGAATTACTCAAACATATATGATCCAAACGGAAGATCATAAAGAAGGTGTTAAAGCGTTTAAAGAAAAACGGAAACCACAATTCAAAGGGAAATAGGAGGATGTTAAGATGAAGGCTATTCAATTTGAACAATATGGCGGCCCTGAGGTATTGAAATATATAGATTTAGATGATCCAAAACCAAGAGATTTTGAAGTTGTTATAAAAATTGAAGCAATAGGTGTAAATTATGCAGACACAGCAAGAAGAGAGGGACAGTATGTAGTAGATACACCTCTACCCTATGTACCAGGCTCAGAAGTAGCAGGTACAGTAATCGAGGTGGGCAAGGATGTTAAAGGGGTTTCGGTTGGTAGCCGAGTTGTGACATTACTAAGCTCGCGAAAAGCTACGGGATATGCTGAATACACAGTTGCCGATGGTAGAGCACTTATTCCAGTTCCAGACAATGTAGAGTTTAGTACAGCTGTAGCCTTACCGTTACAAGGGTTGAGTGCTTTTCATATATTAAAAACAATGGGAAGACTTGAGAAAGGAGAAACGGTTTTAATTCATGCAGCAGCAGGTGGAGTTGGAACATTAGCTGTTCAACTTGCTAAATTGTTTGGAGCAGGGAAGGTTATTGCTACGGCAAGTACGGATGAAAAACTAGCCTTAGCAAAAGATCTTGGAGCTGATGTTCTAATAAATTATACAAAAGAAGGATGGGGAAAAGAGGTATTAAAAGAAACAAATGGAATTGGGGCGGATGTTGCTTTAGAGATGGCCGGTGGAGATGTTTTTCGAAAAACATTGGATTGTTTAGCACCTTTTGGTCGATTAGTGATTTATGGAGTTGCCAGTGGAGAACAAGCTAGACTATATCCTTCTTCCTTAATGGCAGAAAATAAATCGGTCATTGGCTTCTTTTTACCAGGAATCATGAAGAAACAAGAATTGTATAGTAGTAGCTTAAAAGAACTTTTAACATATGTTAACGATGGAACACTCATACTTAAAATAGGTGGAGTTTTCCCCTTAGAAAAAGCAGCAGATGTACATCGTCTACTTCAAAGCAGGAAAACTCAAGGGAAGTTGGTATTAGTTCCATAATCTAAAGGAGATTTTTGGAATATTCAAATTTTCAGCTACAGGCATTAACAATAAATTTAAAAACGATCTACAAAAAAGTCGGAAATTCCGGCTTTTTTAACGTAATTAGTCATAATTCACACCCTATATCATATATTAATTTTGTCGAGATTATTTTTCATATATTGACAAACTTTTATTACTATGTACACTTATTTTAAAGGAATAAACATTTATAAATGTAAATTCAATAGGTAATTGTTCGTTATATAAAACTAATGTACTAGTATAGAGGTCATGAAAAAGGGGAAGGGAAGCAATGAATAGTGAAATAACAAATCAAGAGGAAGCTATACAAACACTGGAACTTTATGCCGTTGTATCCTCAAATGGGAGATTTCAATACATTTCTTCTAATTCTTTTGAATTAATAGGCTACGCAAGTACTGATCTAATTGGAAGATATATAAAAGACTTTATTCATAATGAAGATTTATTCTTAATAGAGAGCTATTTTTATAACGAACATCATTTATATCCATGTTCCATTCGATTTTTGATGCGGAATGGAAGATATATATGGCTAGAAACAAATGTTGATTTTATCAGAAGTAACATCCAAAAAGAAGGACATGATATTATCCTCAAGATGAAAGCATTAACACCTCATTCGATTAATAATGCGTCTACCGTTGAAGATCAATCGAATGAGGTAATAAATGAACATGATGAATGGGCTATATTACAGGATTTACCTACGCCGGTCTTTATTTCAAGGAAAGGTAAGTTGCTCTTTGTAAACAAGGCTTTTCAGGAATTGTTAGGTGCTAGATCTACTGATCAACTAATAGGAAAGCACACGTTTGATTTTATCGATGAAACTTTTCATTCTGTTATTAAAAATAGAGAGTCGCGGTTACATAAAGGGGAAAGAGTAGGTATTATTGAGGAAACATGGCGAAGGATTGATGGGCGTGAAATAAATGTAGAGATCATGGCATCTTTAACAAATGTTAATGGGGGACAAGCAGAAATTGTCATATTAAATGATATCTCATCCCGAAGGAACTTCCAAAAGATTCTTCAAAAGAGTAGGGAACGGTATCAGCGTTTAATTGATAATTCAATTGATACCATTGCAGTTATTCATAAGGATCAATTTGTTTTCATGAACGAGTCTGGTATTAAGCTTTTTGATGCAGAGTGTTACCCTGACTTGTTAGGGCGGAATATATATGATTACCTGCATCCTAGTGATCATCAAACAATGAAAAATACACTTAAAAACATACAAGATGGGGTTGCTGATGTTCAAGTAACAAACCAATCTTGGTTAATTTCCAATGAAAAAAAGGTTTTTACAGAAATGGTTTGTATTCCAACTACATATTTTGGTGAGCAAGCTGTTCAAGTTATCCTTCGTGATATTTCGTATAGGAAAAAAACAGAGGAGCTCATGTTGCGTTCTGAAAAACTATCTATAGCAGGTCAATTAGCTGCAGGAATTGCCCATGAAATACGAAATCCACTAACTGCAATTAAGGGTTTTTTACAAATTATGCATCCTGATTTAGAACATCATCGTCAATATTTGAATATTATCTTTTCTGAGTTGAATCGAATTGAGATGATATTAAGTGAACTTCTTGTTCTCGCTAAACCACAGGAAACAAAATTTAAAAAAACAAATTTAATTACCTTATTAAACGATGTTGCAATGCTACTTGAAACACAAGGTAATATGAAAAATGTTGCTATTATTCAAAATCATGACAATCAATCTTTATCAATTAATTGTGATGAAAATCAATTAAAGCAATTATTTATAAATTTATTTAAAAATGCTATTGATGCGATGCCTAAAGGTGGAAAAGTATCGGTATTAACAAAAAAATCAAATCATAATGTTCAAATTATTGTTAAAGATGATGGTGAGGGAATTCCTCCAAGCGTTTTAAAAAGAATAGGTGAGCCGTTTCTTACAACAAAAGAAAAAGGTAACGGATTAGGTTTAATGATAAGTTATAAAATTGTTGAAAATCACAATGGTAGTATGTCGGTCGACAGTAAACAAGGAAAGGGAAGTACCTTTACCATTACTTTACCTTATATACAGTAAGCAAAAAAGAACCAACAGATAATATCCTTTGGTTCTTTTTGGAGAGGTAACAAATTTTTGTACGTAGTATTAGTGTCTAGCTCCAGCAGTCTGACTTTTTGGCAAAAAAGTCAGATGCCTAGCCCTTCGAGGTCATAAGCCAATTTAGTATATAAGGCAAAGAGCGCCTTCTATTCTAAATCGTCTTATTGCCCGAGGCTGAACGAGGCGCTTGCGCTTTTCTTGATAAATGAGCTACAGGCTTTTTAAATATTCCTCGATTCGATCCATAGCTTCAATTAATTGTTCCATTGAATAGGCATAAGATAGTCTTACATATCCTTCACCATATGTAGAAAAAGCACTACCTGGTACAAGGGCAACTCCGGCTTTTTCAACAAGAGAGAGAGCAAAGTCAAAGGAAGTTTGTTCAAACTTCTTAATACTTGGAAAAAGATAAAAAGCACCATTAGGTTTTATTACATCAAATCCCATTTTAACCAAGCGGCCATAAACGTAATCTAATCGCTCTTTATAGGCTGTTTTCATTTCCTCTGCATCATTTAATCCAGCTGTTAATGCTTCATATGCTGCTTTTTGAGAAATCGATGTTGCACACGATACATTATATTGGTGAACTTTTAATAAGTGTTTTGCTACAGAATGTGGTGCAAATAACAAACCAATTCTCCAGCCTGTCATGCTGTGAGATTTTGACAGGCCATTAATAACAATTGTCTGCTCTCTAAGATAAGAAGCAATTGAGTTGTGTGTCCCGTTGTAAACTAACTCACTATAGATTTCATCCGATAAAACAAAAATATTTTTCCCTCTTAATAGGTTTGCAATTTTCTCAAGTTCATCACTACTAAGTGTTGCACCTGTAGGGTTTGATGGATATGGAAGAACAATACATCTTGTTTTTTCTGTTATGTAAGAAGCGAGCAATTCAGCTGTTAATTTAAAATCATTTTCAGTTGTATCAACATATACTGGTACACCACCAGCCAATTTAATTAGTGGTTCATATCCAGGATATACAGGACTTGGCAATATGACTTCGCTACCTTCTTCTAATAAAGTCCGGAAAGTACAATCAATTGCTTGACTAGCCCCAACTGTAACAATCACTTCATTGTCAGGGGAGTAGGTAAGGCCGTATTTTTTTGAAACAAATTGGCATGCTGCTTCACGAAGCTCAAAAAAACCAGCATTGTGCGTATACGTTGTAAAGTCATGCTGAATAGCAGTTACACCTGCATCTTTTACATGGCTAGGTGTGGTAAAGTCGGGTTGACCAATTGTTAAAGAGATAACATTCTCATAGTCAGCAACCATGTTAAAGAACTTTCTAATGCCTGATAATTCAATTTCCTTAACTTTTGAGTTAACCAAATGCTCCATACTAAAAAACCTCCTATAAATCTTTTTTAAGCATCAAAATTACTAATCATATTAAATTGTGTAGAAGGTTAGTAAATTAATGAATGCAAGAATAAATGAACTAAAAAGTTTCATAACAGTTATTTTACCATTTTTCTTATACAAGTCATCCTTTTCTAACTCGTTTAGTCAATCTACAGAACGGGAATAGTAATAGAGAATGTAAAAAGAGGGTAGTGAAGAAATTGATTAGAACTTTAGCAATAACAACAGAGGAAGAGATTATCTATGACCTACCTCTAAGTGAACTAAAAAAAGGAAACATAGAGTGGTATTGGGTTGACTTTCAGGAGCCAACCGATGATGAAGTGAAAAAGCTATCATCTTTTTTTCATTTCCACCCACTAGCTATTGAAGACTGCTTAGAGTTTGTTCAAAGACCTAAGATGGATTTTTATGACCATTATTTTTTTGTTGTCATTCATTCCATTAATCAACGTACATTAGAAGCGGATGAGATTGATCTTTTTGTTTCGAATCGCTTTATCGTTACTTTTCATAAAAACCCTGTTAGGGATATAACAAACATATGGCAACGTGTAAAAAAAGAAATGAGCCTTCAAAAAAGCCCAATGCAAATCTTGTATCAAATCGTGGACAAGATTGTTGATGAATATTTTCCTCCTGTTTACAAATTAGAAGATTCAATCAATCAGGTAGAAGATAATACTAGTGACCAAACAATAAGTGAACTCATGGAACAAGTATTTGATATTAGGTCAGAGTTAAATAAATTAAGAAGAACCATAGTCCCGATGAGAGACCTACTCTATCGAATCATCTCCTCATCACGGTTGAATTCATTAAAGGAAAAGCATATTTATTTTCAAGACATTTATGATCACTTGTTAAAGCTAGTTGAAATGATTGATGCAAACAGAGAATTATCTTCTGATATACGTGATAGCTATTTATCAATAAGTTCTGACCGCATGAACCGAGTGATGATGACGTTAACCGTTATGTCTTCAATTTTTCTGCCTTTAACGTTTATTGCAGGAGTTTACGGTATGAATTTTCAATATATGCCTGAATTGACGGGGAAATATAGCTATTTTATTGTTCTTGGACTTATGGGCTTAATTGGTCTTGGGATGGTATGGTTTTTCTATAAAATGGGATGGTTTCGATTCCATAAAGGAACAAAATTGTAACAACGGACAAATATCTCTTGTACTCTACGAACTATATAGTAAGATACAATTAGTACTTATTTACTAGAAGAGGTGGTAAATGATGAATGATATGAACTCATTATTAACCGAAGAAGAACAAAAAATCATTACGAAATTAGAATCAGAAATGCTTTTTGCCCTTACTGTCGCACATATGACTTTTTATAAAAATGAAATCCAAGCAATCATTTCACAGGCAAAACGTAGAAATTCCTTTCTTGAGAAGCTCGAAAAAGAAGCTTTAGTATAAAAATGAGGTTCCTTCATGACTTGAGAAAAAGTCTAAAAGGGAACCTCATTTTTATTTGAGTGATAATGACTATCATCCTAAGTAATTCTTCATAAGGAATATGATAGGTCTTTTTAATTAGTTCTTATTGATTACGAGGGCGTGTTTTTTCTGCCTTTTTATTTGTAGAAGTAAGTTCTTTTGAGAACTCAGGGTCTGTTAAAGGTTTTGCTGTTTGAAGACCTGATTTTGTACGTACATTTCTCTTTGTCATGTATGTGCCTCCTAAAATAATCTAACAATACTCTTTTATTTTTAACGAATCATATCATTTTATTTTAGCAATTTCTACCTTAATGGAGGTATGATAGAAGAAAGGTGTTTCTGAAAAGAGGAGGTTTAATTAATGAATAATCACAGTTTAAGTATTGCTTATCACAAGTGGGCAACTCTAAAGGTGGTAGGGCATATCCGAACCTTACCCAAAGAGATACATAAACAAGAAATAAAAAGTGTGTTCCCCTCATTATTTGATACATTATTACACATGTTAGAGGTAGATGAACTATGGCTAACAAGAATAAAAAATAGAGCAATTAGTGTAAATGAAAATAATACAATTGAACAACTATTTGCAAATTATGTAGCGTTATTAAATGAATATGAACAACTAGGCCATGATGTTTTGGATCGATTAGTTACATATAAAAGCTCAGATGGAATAGAATATGAAAATATATGTTATGAGATTATTCAACATGTAGTAAACCATGGTACCTATCATAGAGGAAATATTTCAGCTATGTTAAGACAATTAGGAAATAAAACAATATCTACAGATTATATTTATTTTCTTAGAGAGAGAGCGGACATAGAAAGGTAGCACAAAAGGAACCGTAACAACGGTTCCTTTAAGTGTTAACGACAACTAAATGATTGAATACGATCTAAATCAATACCAAAATAAACCCAACGATATTGACGTCTGCGCCAACGATATCCCGCGATAGAGTTGCGCCCTACAAATGTTGGATAAAACCAGAAGCCACGTCCATTGTTTAAACGAATAAATGTGTATCGATATAAACAACCACGAATTCCACCTGGATCTACAGCAAATACACTTGCTTGACCTTGTGATTGAAGTGGTGGAATTTCACTTGGTGGTGGACCAGGGGGAGGACCTGCTTGATCAAACCCACCTCCAAACCCACCTTGACCGTAGCCAGGTGGTCCAAATGGAGCTTGTTGATCAAAATCATTTTGTGGACCAAAAGGATATTGATCAAAACCATTACCAACCGGTGGCCCATAAGGCGGGAATCCGGGCACTTGAATTGAAAACTGACGATATGGATACATATTTTTCTCTCCTTTCATGAACCTTCGTATTACAATATGCAATAAAACTAGATAGGTGAGTGTCCCGGATTTGTTTTTTTATTGATAAGTGAGGCAGGTTATTTTTTCTGATAAAGCACGGTGGAATAAAAAAAGATAATGAAAAAGAAATTTCTTCTCCATTATCTTTACTTATTATTGTTGCGGTGTACAACAATCTCTTTTAGCATTTAAATCATAGCTAACATAACAGCTATCTTCTTGTAACTTACAGAGTTTCTTTACTTCTGCAGCAATTTTACTAATCTCATCAATTGAATGGTAAATATGATTTTGATTTGTAATAGTAGCTATAGAGAGAGCTACTAATGGTATTTTGTTGAACTTACCGTTACGGTCTTTTGTGTAAACATACTTATTGTTCCAGTCATGAGGGTCATAATATTGTTTAATGCGAATTTCATATTCTTGGATAATAAGCTGGCAAATCTCTTCATAATGGTAATGAGGAAGAATTGCTACAAAATCATCTCCACCAATGTGTCCAACAAAGGCATCTCTATCATCAATTAATAGAATGTTTTTGCTTAATAGGTTGGCTACTTCTTTTATTAACAAATCACCCTTTTTAAATCCATATGTGTCGTTGTATTCCTTGAAATGATCAAGGTCAACATAAAGAAATGAAAATTCTTTTTGTTTATTTTTCAGAAATTCATTCATCTTTTCTTCAATAAGAACATTTCCAGGTAATCCTGATAAGGGGTTAGTATACATTGCTTGATTTACTTGTACTTCTGCTAGTTTAATGAGCAGGTTTTTAATGCTGACTATCCCCTTTAGCATTTGATCTTTCGTTACAACTACATAATCATACAGGTTTTTTTGGCTTCGTCCCATTGCTTTTGAACTAACGACAGCAATCGATTCAGTATGTTCGACCATAAGTGGAGCTGTGTCCATGACTAGGTCAATTGATCTCCCCATAAAAAGATCAAAACCGTATTTGGTAGAAATTTTCTGGTAAAATTGTGCTTTCATGACAAGTCCAACTGGTTGATTTTCACTGGCAACGACGATTCCTTCAAGATCGGGTAAATCTTCAAAAATCTGATTTACCTCAGAACTCTTGGTTTTAATTGAAACAACTGGTACGTTTTCGATAATATCTCCTATGGTTACCATTTATTCACGACTCCTATTTGATGAACAGGCTGATGTATTACCTACTATTTTACTATAAAAACAGAAAATTTTTGTTAAATAAATGTAAATTTTTCAATTTTGAAAAATAATATAAATGATTTCTCTTATTCAAGTGAAGTAAATAGGTATAAATATCTATATTGCTTTTTTTCCTAAAACATTGATATCCTATACTTATTATAAGAATTATTGAATATCATCATTGGAGGATCATTTTGTTATCACTTATAAAACCACTTATTGTGAATATTACCATTTTATTTTCATTAACATTTAATGCTAATTTGTTCTTACCATTTCAAAAAAACGTTAAACTAACCTTAAAATATAAATCAATATATGGTTTTTTAGGTGCATTTGGTGCATTGTTATGTATGGCTTATCCTATAGAGACGTTAGGAGAAACAAATTTTGATTTGCGTATGATTGCTATTATGGTTGTAACCTTATATGCTGGGTGGATTCCTGGGAGTATTATTGTTACGATTGTATCAATTGCCCGATTTATTATCGGAGGATCTTTTTTACATATTGGAATTATTGTTTCTATAGGTGCTTTTGTTATTTCTTTATTGTTTAGAAAACAGTATTTGAATGCAACAAATCGTTTTGTAAGTGCTTCATATATTTCAATAATTTATTTTTTATTTTATATAATCGTGATTTATATTAATATCGATTTCTTAGATGCGAAGTTTTACTATATTTATTTTTTAGCCTTTTATGGTACATATATGGCTACGATCTTTATCATTGAAACCTTAATGAAGTCCAATAAACAATTTGATGAAATGGTTTATATGGATAAGCTTACAACAACAGGTCAAATGGCAGCATCAATTGCTCATGAAATACGTAATCCTATCACTACTGTAAGAGGTTTTATCCAGTTAATTCAACAAGATACTTTTGACCAAAAATTAAAAAAGTTTGCTCCTCTTATACTGGAGGAATTGGATCGCACAAATAATATCATTACTAATTATTTGAAGTTAGCGAAACCAGAGTCTTTTGAATTAACGAAGGTAGAACTAAATGCAATCCTAAGTGATTCTATAGAATTATTACGTCCTTTAGGCACCTTCTCAAACGTATCCATTGAGTTTACTCCTTTTAAAGAAAGTTGCTTTGTAAATGGGGATATACAGCATATAAAACAATCTTTACTAAATATTATAAAAAATGCGATTGAGTCCATTGAAGAATATGGAGTGATCGTTATTCGAACTGATATAGATCGAAATGAAGGAAGGGCTGTTATTACCATTGAAGATAATGGAAAAGGGATGACAAAAGAAGAATTAAAGCATATTGGTTTACCTTTTTACACAACCAAAACAAAAGGTACAGGTTTAGGAAGTATGATCACAAATCGGCTAATTCGACAAATTGGAGGAACGATAGAATATAGTAGTGAATTAGGAAAAGGAACTGCTGTTACAGTTACTTTTCAATTAGTCTAGCTGTTACTTTTCATAAATAAAAAGCTAACAACTCTTTGTCATCTTCAGACTGTAGACAAACTCGATAAAAATCGGGCTTGCCTAGAGTCTTTTTATTTTGGTTTGAGGTGGAAAGCTGGCTGTTGATTTCCGTTCCAGGCGCTTCGCTTTCCGCGGGGCTGGCGGTGAGCCTCCTCGTCGCTAGCTCCTGCGGGGTCTCACCTGTCCAGCTGCTCCCGCAGGAGTCTGCGCGCCTTCCACACTTCAATCAACAGAAACTTTAAATTTTATGTGCAGCAGTAATAAAACATAATATAAAATGGACTTATATAGCGCATGGGGTTGGAGTGGTCCTGAAGTATTCCACGACCAACAAAGAAGGATGGACATTGGAGGGTACAGTTAAAGCATAAAAAGCATAAAAACAGTCTATACCCAAAGACAAAAGGGGTTTGAAATATGACCATTCCAAACCCCCTTTCGTCTACAACCTGAAGCTGACAACTCTATGTCAGCTTCTTTTTATTATCGTTGTAATTTTTCGACCTTTTGGGTTGTTAAGTCTACCATGTACCATGCTTCACTATTTTCTTTTTCACCATCAAGTGAATATACATGGATTATATAATGGCCATTCTCTAAGTGATCATATTGAACAATTGTGTTTTCATTATGTTCCGAACCTATCTTCTTCTTAACTAATTTCTCAGCTTCAGTAGGATGTAGCGGATCATCGTTTTCATCTAAATTTACTTCTTCTCTTGATTCAACTAGTAGGTCATCATTTCTCTTTATTTCATCGTTTCCTGTTTGAAGTAAGCCTTGTTCCTGCTCTACTTCTGATCCATTCATTGCTTCATCTTGGTTATTCGTATTACAAGCTGTACAAAGTAGAACAGTCATAAATATAACAAGATATTTCATAATCCACCTCGCGACTTTTATCATAACTCATGCTTATTTTGTTAAATCAGCGTGCAATTTATTCGAAATGAGTACGGATCAAAAAATAAAAAAGACAGACATATCCGTCTGTCCTAATGAAGTGAATGAAAGATAAAGTTTAACAAAAATAACAATGCAATAATATAAAGAGGTGGTTTAACATCTGTTTGTCTTTTAAGTACAATCTTTAAGATCGGATACATAATAAAGCCGAATGCCATACCATCTACAATACTATAGGTAAATGGTATTAATGCAATAATCAGGAATGCTGGGAAGCTCTCACTAAAGTCATTTAAATCAATATGCTGGATATTTTGTATCATTAAACTTCCAATTAATATTAGTATAGGAGCTATCGCGCTATCGGGAATTATTCTTACAAATGGTAAAAATAAAAGTGAAGTTAAAAACAAAACTCCTGTTGTAAGTGATGTTAAACCAGTTCTTCCACCAGCGGTAATTCCAGCTGCTGTCTCAACAGTACTTACCGTTGGGCTTGAGCCAAAAATCCCAGAGGTAATTGTTGATAATGCGTTAGCTTGTAAAGATCGATTATATCGCTGTGGACGATCAATCATATGTACCTGACCAAATACTAAGCCAATGTTTTCAAATACGATAACCATTGTTAAAGAAAATGTTGCTGTCCAGAAAGCTATATCAATCATATTTGCAAAAGACATAGCAAAAAAAACCTCTTTATACATAACAAATGCATCAACTGATTTAAAAGTAAAATCATAGTTGAGCTGACCAAAGCATGCTGAAAGAATTGTCCCAAATAAAATACTAATTAGAAAGTTACCAGGTATTTGTTTGGAAAATAATATAACAGTTGCGATTAAAGTGATGAGAGTCAAAAAGACAGTGGGTTCACTAAAATCACCTAAAGCTACGTATGTTTCTTTACTTAAAACAACAATGCCGCCTTTTTGTAGACCTATAAACGTTAAGAAAAACCCAATTCCAACTGTTATGGCTTCTTTTAAAGAAAGTGGAATTGACTCCGAGATTATTGTTGAAAGCTTTGTAAAGGCAATAATAGTAAAAAGAATACCGGAAACAAAGACAACGGCCAAACCTTCTTGCCAAGTTAGCCCCATCCCCAACACAATAGTGTAAGTAAAAAGTGCGTTTACTCCCATGCCTGGCACAAGAATTATAGGCGTATTTCCGAATAACCCCATAATGAAACAACCCGCGACAGATGTTAGAACTGTTGCTATTATCCCTGCTTCTAAAGGTATCCCGGCATCTGCTAAGATAGAAGCATTAACAACGACAATATAGACTATAGTGAAAAAAGAAACGGATCCAGCAAGTATTTCCTGTTTTATAGACGTTTTATTTTCAGTTAATCGAAAAAACTTATCCAATGTAGACCTTCCTTAATTGTGCCCCTCAACCCAACCCGTTGAAACCGATAAAACGATTCACAACAGGATTATAACAAGAGTGTCACAAAATTGCATTTCATTTTTATTTCTTTATATTTACAAAGTACATTACTATCATGTCATAGATTTTATATAAACATGTAAACAACTTAGAAAATAGACCAATTATGAACTCAATAAGGCTATTTCGTTTCATAATTTTTAAATAAAACAAGTTTAGAAGTGAGGTTGAATGAATGGAAATGGAGTGAAAAGAGGGGGATTTATTAATTATATGTTTGAGACAACCCTGATCTTTCATATACATGTGTAGAGCGTAGAGAAAGGGTGTGGTGTCTCTGGCACGAAAAGTTTGGGGTGTTGATTCAGCAAATACAGTTAATCAAGAGTTATTAGATTGTGTAAAAAAACGTTTTGGTTCACCTAAGTTTTGGGGGAGATACTTAACAGATATTCCTAACGTTTCAAACGGTTTAACTAAACAGGAAATTACATTAATCAGAAGCAAGGGAATAAAAGTATTACCTATTTATAATGTTATTAGAGAAGCCGTCGGCTATGATGAAGCACAAATTGCTGTAAGAAATGCTGTTTATCATGCTAGAAGGCTAGATTTACCTAAAGGAACCGTTCTGTTTGCAAATGTTGAGAATTTCTTTAATGTTGATTCAGCTTGGATAAGAGGATGGGTCGAAACACTATTACCGACCGGATATCGATCGGGATTTTATCATGATCCGGTAGAAGGAGATTTTACTCAAGCTTATTGTCAGGCTGTTCAGCAAAATAAAGAGATTGCCCTAGAAGCGATTTTATGGAGTACGGAACCTGAACCTGGAGTAACATCAGAAAGAAAAGCCCCTAGATTTAATCCGGCAACTCCAAATTGTAAGGCAAATGTTTGGGTATGGCAATATGGTAGGGGTGCAACGAAATGCCAGATAGACACTAATCTGGCAGATGAAAGAGTATTAAATTATTTATATTAATATAAAAGCTTGGAATGAAATCCAAGCTTTTGCTTATAGACTGAATTAAGATGTTCAATTTAAATACTAAAACAACTGCTAAGACTTGGTATTTCTTATAAACTCCAATAAAATCCTTTAAGTTTTTAAAATATTTGCCGATATAATAAGTACAAATGTATTTAGATGGAAGGAAGAAGAAAATGGATCAACAAAAAGGGATTTTACTTGAGAGTGGAACAAATGAACTTGAAATTGTAGAGTTTAGTGTAGGTAAAAATAAATTTGGTATTAATGTTATTAAAGTAAAAGAGATTATTCAGCCAGTACAAGTAACGCAAATACCACATTCACATCCAAATGTGGAAGGAATAATAGATATCAGAGGCGAAATTTTGCCTGTCGTAAGCGTTTCTAGAGCGTTAGGTTTTGGACAAGATGAAGCAGTAAAAGATGAAAAATTTATAGTGACAGAATTTAATCAAACAAAAGTTGTTTTTCATGTACATGCAGTTACACAAATTCACCGAATTTCATGGGATAAAATTGAAAAGCCATCTGGAATGTATCAAGGCTTGGAAAGTCAAATTACAGGAGTAGTAAAAATTAACGGAGAGATGATTCTTCTGTTAGACTTTGAAAAAATTGTTGTTGATATCAATCCAGAGTCAGGGATTAATGTTGAAAGTGTAAAAAAGCTCGGGACAAGAGAAAGATCTGAAAAAAAATTAGTTATTGCAGAAGATTCACCGTTATTACGTAAATTACTACAGGAAACACTTAATGAAGCTGGATTTCAATATATCGAATTTTTTGAAAATGGAAAAGATGCACTCTCCTATTTAAAGTCGATTGTAGAGGCAGGCAAAGCAATCGAAGACGAGGTGCAATTAATTATTACTGATATTGAAATGCCCCAAATGGATGGACACCATTTAACAAGAAGAATAAAGGATGATCCATCATTAAGTATTTTACCAGTCATTATTTTTTCTTCCTTAATTACAAATGACCTTCGCCATAAGGGACAGATGGTAGGGGCAAGTGAGCAAATTAGTAAACCTGAAATTAGCACTCTTGTACAAAATATCGATCAGTATGTACTTTAATATACGAAAGACTGCATAACATGCAGTCTTTTTGCTCGTTAGAAGAAAAAATGTGCATTGGGGACGAATTGATCGAGATCACTCTGGTTTATAATAAAGCAATCATTTAGTTATTTTTGGGTAAGGTGAAGAAATGGAGATTATCCTAAAAGCAAGAGATCTTGCTAAGAAGGAACATAATGGACAAAAAAGAAAAATAAGTGGAAAACCATATTTTACACATGTAGAAAATGTGGCAGCTATACTTAAACAATCCGGTTTTCCTGATAGCGTCGTTGCAGCAGGATATTTGCATGATGTTATTGAGGATACAGACGTATCCCAAGAAGATATTAGAGAGATATTTGGTGAGGAGATCTTACAGCTTGTTTTACATAATACAGAAAACAAAGATTTGGAATGGGAGCAAAGAAAACAAGCTACGATTCTAAAAGCAAAAGAATCATCGTTTGAAATTAAAGCATTAATAGCAGCGGATAAACTAGATAATAGTCAGGATTTACTGAACTACTACCAACAATATGGAGACAAAGTCTGGGATTTTTTTAATAGAGGGTATGAAAAACAAGCTTGGTATTATAAGGGCTTAACAGAAGCATTATTTAAAAATGTAAATGAAACGGAAGTTCCTTATTTTTTTCATATTCTTAGAAGTAATGTTGAAAGGCTATTTACTCAAGAAGAAATGTAATTTACCTGATTTGCATTAGTCAGTGATGAATACATACTGAAAGGCAAAAGAAAAAGCCACTTACATTTATGTGGCTTTTTTGTATTTATCTGTAGCTCTCGCCTAATCTTTTGAAAACCGGCTTTTCATATGTACGTGCTTTGTTCGTACGATAATTGTGTGTGTTAGGTTTTTTCTCTTCCTTCATTCCAACATAATTTTGTAAGAGAATCTTGGCCTTTGTTAAGGACATGTGTGTTTTTGGGTTACGATAAGTTGAATTTAATGAACCTAAATGTGGAAGTTGATCGAAGTCGTCTTTTGTAGGAGGCATATGAAAGTAATACTCCCCAGCTAAAACTAAAACATCAGATTGCTGTTGGCTGAATTTTGGATTATTTGAAAAGTGAAGTCCTTTTTTAGTTGCTTTTCCTTCTTGAACAAGCTTAAGTAATGCTTTCTTTTTTAAAGCATAAAGATATTTTGGGTTTGGTGCAGTTTTTGCATGACGGTTAACTACGTAAATAGCACGTGCGAGGTTTTCAATTGTTGGGTTTAATCTTGGATCGAGCCGCTTATGATCGTCCATTGGTTCTCTCCTTTTCTTGTTACACTTTCAGTTTGTATCTATCTTATATAAATTATACTTGGTCAGTAGTAAAATGCAACTAGAAAAGGGTATTTAATTGCAAAAATTCATTAAAGTCTGTAAATAGAAGCATAAGTCAGCATAAGTCAAAACGAATGCTTCTATGATACATTTTCTAAAAAAGTTATACGCTTTTCTTAAGCTGATCGCTAACTAAGTGTTCATTTTGTCTCATATAGTTTATGAAAAGTTGAGCATATTTTGGATCCCATTGAGACCCTTTTCCTTCTTCTATAATTGCTAGGGCTTTTTGAATAGGCATCCCTTTACGATATGGACGATCAGATGTCATAGCATCAAAAGCATCGGCAACGGCCATAATTCTACCGAAGAGAGGAATCTCTTTCCCTAGAAGACCTTCCGGATAACCTAATCCGTCATATCGTTCATGGTGATATTTTACACCTGGTATAAGTGCATCCATCTCCTCTTTAGGCTGAACTTGGGAGAGAATGGTTGCTCCGATAACAGGATGGGTTTTTATCTCATTAAATTCTTCATCCGTTAAACGACCATCTTTCAATAAGATATCATCTCTAATTCCTATTTTTCCAATATCATGTAATAAAGCAGATTTTCTTAATAAATCTAGTGTTTCCTTATTTAGCTGAGCTTGCTCACCAATTAATACTGAATATTTTGCTACCCGTACTGAATGACCAGCAGTATATGGATCACGTGCATCTAGTGCCAAAGCTAGTGTTGTAAAAAGACTGTCTAATAATTGTTTGTTAATTTGATCTCTTCGTTTAAGACCGCTAACCATTTGATTATAGCCGGATATTAATTTGGAAAATTCATCAGAATACACATCTTTTTGATAAACAAGGTTGCCTTGCTGAATTTGTTGCATCGCATTTTCAAGCGTTTGGATAGGTTCTGCTATATTATGAAATAATAAATAAGCACCATAAAAAGCAAATAATATCGAAACAACTAAAACGATAACAGCCCAACTCCAGTATTCTGTCAATAATGGGATAGAGGCTTCGGTAAATCGAAAATGAGTGGCTAAGCTAAACAATAACAAAGGAAAAACACCTATAAAAATGGCACTGTACAATACTTTCTTTTGAATTGAAATGTATATATGTGATTGATGTGAAAAGTCCATGTTATATAAATTTTGACTTTGATCTCTAATGTAAACGAGTATTGGCTGTATGGCCTTCGTGGCTAAGAAGAATTCAATAATAGCATGCATCCCTGCTATAAGAACAGAGGCACCGAAAGCAATTCCAACATAATACAGAGGAAAAGGAAGCATTTCATTGTTAATATAAATGTAGCTCATTGCCATGGCAGGTATAGAAAATCCAAATAAATGTGGACCGAAAATTCTATAAACACTAAGAATAGGTAATCGATGTGCTTGTTTATAAGATAATCTTAAGTCTTCATGTGATGGCTGATCATTCAAGAATGTTCTTTTTATTGGCTTGATCATAAGTGAAAATACAATACTTTCAAGTGAAAGCATACATAAAAGTGAAAGGCACATTATTTTACCCAATAAAATGGTTTCATTTAGTTGAACATCTATTGTTGTAAACATGAAAAGTGCCCCAACTCCAAAAACTGCAAGTAAGGACCCAAATAGATAGTTTCTAAGGAGTATCAGTAAAAAGTGTTTAAAAATTGTCTGTCGCATTTTGCTCACAACCTAACATAAATGGTAAAGAAAAAGTGTCTCCATATATATCGGATAAAAATAAAAAATATTAAGGGGAATAAAAGACAAGGATGACTCATCGTGAAGTCATCCTTCTATATTGAGGAGATGTTGGTAGCTTTACGAGCATTATGATTTAATTTTCTTTGTTTTCTCTCAAATGCCTCACTTAATTTTGGTAATGTGAAGGCATAGAAGAGGGAAACTAGTAAAATTATAGCTGCAATTCCGTAATAAAGAAAATCAATTTCCTCAATGATTTTCGGAAATAAAAGAGCGATAAGACCTAATGTCATAGATTGTGCAAACATCATTAGTGGGTCAATCCAGCCACTAACACGGCCCATAAGTTTAGGATGAACAATTTTAGGCATCCAGCCGCCAATTGCTATATTAATTGGTCCTAAGCATGTCCCAATAATAAACACGATTATAAGAAAGGTCGATATTTTATCTGTAAAACCTAAAAAGAAAACGAGCAAACTTGTTAGAAAGATTGGAAAGATCATTAATTGATGTGGCTTAAACTTCGAGGCAATTAATGTTCCAAGACCACTTCCTGTTAATAACCCTAAACCTAAAGAAATGGCGAAAAGGGATGCATACCATTCATAGTTTGTAGGTGAGAGTTCATATTTCATTGTAAACATAGGTAAAATAGCAAATGCTCCATTAAAAAAGCCAAAAACAAAAAAACCAAAGATTAAAGAAGCTAACAGTCGATTTTTAATAATATAGAGTATTCCATCTTTAAAGTCGACAAATGAAGATTTAATACTAACATCTTTCCATTTTAACCTTCCGTTAGGGAGTCTTGCAGAAGATGGTATCTGACATGACCTAATAAGTAAGCCAGAGATAATAAAGCTTACAAAGTCAACAGCAACTGCACCGTGTATCCCGATTGTTTTATACATTGCAGCACCTATGCCGACTCCAAATACCATAAAAATACTAAAAAGCATTTGATTTAGTCCAGCTGCTTGTGCATATTGATCTTTGTTTAAAATCCCTTGAACAAGACTATTTTCAGCAGGGAAAAAGAATTTTGTTACAGCACTTCTTAAGAAAAGTACCAGAAAGATAAGAGGGATAGAGTTAGTAAACAGTGAACCAAATAAGATAACGGTTAAAGCTGCCCGTATCCAGTCACAATTTTCAGCTACTTTCTTACGATCAAATCTGTCTGCGACAACTCCAACGATGAAAAAAACGAGAATGGTAGGTAATGAGTACATCAGCTCTGCTATTGTTGCATAAGAAGGCTGATGACTAAAATGATCCAGTAAATAAAAGGCAAAAGCCATATTTCCTATTGTTGTACCCATTTGCGAAAAAAGGGCAGCATAGAATAATTTAACAAAGTTACGATTACGAAAAATTTTCATTTGTTCGCTCCTTATATCCTTCGTCCGTATCTACAATTGTCATTATAAGGTAACAAATAACGTTTGGATACGTAAATTACAAAATCTTAATAAAATCTTAAGGTCTAATCATGACACTAGTACCATTAGGAACTAGTGAAGCCAGTTCTAAAACATCGCTGTTATACATTCTAATACATCCTTGTGAAACGGCTTTACCAATAGAAGATGGGTTGTTTGTTCCATGTATACCATAGTGGATTTTAGACAAGGAAAGCCACATTGCCCCAAAAGGTCCACCAGGGTTTGGTTCCCGATTTACAATGACAAAATCTCCTACAGGTGTTGAACTAACCATTTTTCCTACGGCAATAGGGTATTCTTTCATAACTTGTCCGTTTCTGTTTAGGGTTAAACGTTTTTTGGATATAGATATTTGTATCGAATAAGGAATGGTATCAGGATTAGGTAATCCTGGAATTGTTATTTTTTGTCCAATATAGATAATATTAGGATTTTGAATTGAGTTTGCTGCTAATAGCTTATTTATAGTAGTTCGGTAATTAGCAGCTATCAGGGCAAGGCTTTCTCCTTGTTTAACAATATGAATCATGTTCATACCTCCATTTATAATAGACACTGTTATACAGAGATTTTTGTGAAAAAAGAAATCAATATAACTTATGTATGGATATGGTATAATGTACATTAATTTATTCCTATAAGATGACGTTTACTGTAAGATATCAAAAATAAATGTTTAAAACTTATTCGCACAGTTGTATGTAATTTATATATGTAAGGGTGTTGAAATTGAATCAAGAAAAATATGCAATAGTTGATATCGGATCAAATACAATGCGACTTGTTATTTACTTACGGGAGAAAAGCGGAAGATTAAAAGAAATTGAAAATGTAAAGGTAGTGGCACGTCTTAGAAACTATTTATCTGATGAGGGAGTGTTAATGGACGAAGGAATGTCAATTTTGATTAACACGCTTCTTAGTTTCAAGGAGGTAACAAATCATCATAAATTAGATGAGGTAAAGTGTGTGGCCACCGCTACAATTCGCCAAGCCAAAAATCAGCAAGCAGTTCTTGAAAAAGTAAAAGCTGAGACTGACTTTGTGATTAGAATCTTATCAGAGTATGAAGAAGCCTATTTTGGTTATTTAGCTGTAGTTAATACAACACCTTTTGATCATGGTATTACAATTGATATTGGTGGGGGAAGTACAGAACTTACGTACTTTGCCAATCGAAAATTAATAAGTTATCACAGTTTTCCGTTTGGAGCGCTATCTTTGAAAAAACAATTTATAAAAGGTGACGTTCCGAATACGGATGAACTAAAAGAATTAAGAGCGTATATATATAAACAGTTTCAAACACTTGATTGGGTAAAAAATAGAAAGCTTCCAATTATCGGTATTGGAGGAAGCGCGAGAAATATGGTTCAAATACACCAAGAACGTATCGGATACCCAATTGCAGGTGTTCATCAATATTTGATGAATAATGAGGACATTAATGAAATCAATCAGTATCTACAGTCATTAACGTTTTCAGAGTTACAACGAGTCGAAGGGCTTTCTAAGGACCGAGCAGATATTATCATTCCTGCTGTTGAGGTGTTTCATTGTTTAGTTGAGATCGTAAACACAAATAAGTTTGCATTAAGTAAAAAAGGTTTGCGAGATGGTGTTTTCTTTGAGGAACTTACAAAGGAATTTGGAATAAGTATTTTCCCTAATGTGATTGAAGAGAGTTTCTATGAATTGGCAACAGATTACAGCATTAACTTAAACCATGTTTTTCATGTAACAACAAATGCATTAATGATAACTACTCTTCTTCATAAAGCTGAATTAGCTTCATTTAATAAAGAAGATGAGCTATTACTTAAAAGAGGGGCATTTGTTTATGACCTTGGCTCATATATTGACTCGGAATCAAGCAGTCAACATACTTTCTACCTCCTAGCTAATAGAACAATTGACGGGTTGCTTCATCGAGATCGTATTATTATCGCATTGATTGCCTCTTATACAAGTAAAACAAATTTTAAAAGATATGTTTCTTCATATAGTGATTGGTTCACAAAAGATGAGTTAGCAAAGTATAGAATGTTAGGAGCTATATTAAAATTTGCATATAGCTTAAATGCGACGAAAAGAAATATTATTAGAACCCTTGATTTGAAACTTGAGCAGGGGAAGTTGGTTTTCAATGTTATATGTAACAGAGATTGGAAGCCAGAGCAATATCAAGTTGAAAAGCAAAAGAAACATTTGGAAAAAGTATTGAAAAGGTCAATATCTATTAATTTTATTGAAGAATAAAAAGATAAATCACTGTTGATAGTAAATGTCGAATGATTGTTTTTTGTACTGTTAAGTTGGTAAGAACTACTTGTTAGGAAAGTCTTGATAATCTAAAAAGGGTATTGTCTAAATTTATTCATAAGCTAGCTATTATTTACATAAAATTAATGAAAATTTACAAAAATTTTACAATTAGACTAGTACCATAGTGCTATCATGTAAACAATAGATATTTGTCGAAAAAGGGTGGCTTAAAATGAATACATTAAATAAAAACGCTATAGATCTACAGAGTCCGCTATATTATAACAACAGAGAACTAAGCTGGCTTGCTTTTAACGAACGAGTTTTGGAAGAAGCACTAGATGAGCGTAACCCTTTACTAGAAAGGTTAAAATTTTTAGCAATATTTAGTTCAAATTTAGATGAGTTTTTCATGGTTCGTGTAGCGGGATTAAAAGACCAAGTAAAAGCAGGTTTTAATAAGCCGGAAAATAAGGCCGGGATGACCCCAAAACAACAACTTAACCAAATTGGGATTAGAACTCACCGCCTTGTTGAAATGCAATATGAAGCTTATAATCACCTTCTGATCCCAAATCTTGATATAGAAGCGATTCAGTTATTAAAGATGGAAGAAGTAGCTTCTGAGCAGCTACAAATTCTTGAGGAATATTTTGACGAACAAATTTTCCCTGTCCTTACTCCAATGGCCGTTGATGCATATCGGCCGTTTCCAATGCTTTTAAATAAAAGCTTAAATCTTGCTATTGTCATCGAAGATAACGATGAATATGAAGAAAATCGATATAAAACAGCTATTGTTCAAGTTCCTTCTGTTTTAGATCGCTTTGTTAAACTTTCTTCTTCAGGAACAACTCAATTTGTGCTGCTTGAAGATATTATTAGCAGGTTTATCCATAAACTTTTTAAAGGATATAAGGTGGTATCTGTATCTGTTTTCCGGATCACAAGAAATGCAGATATGACTATTCATGAAGAAGGTGCTCGTGATTTATTAAAAGAAATTGAAAAAGAGCTAAAAAAACGAAAATGGGGTGCAGCTGTTAGGCTAGAAATCCAAAAACAAGGATTTGATCGTAATATTTTACGTTATCTTACAGAAGAACTCGAAATTCATGAAAAAGATGTATATGAAATCGATGGTCCTCTAGATCTAACATACTTATTTGGTTTTGCAAAAGAAATCTCTAAAGTTAGGGAGGATCTTTTGTTTGAAACACTTATTCCCCAGCCACCACGTGATATCGGCTCAGATGAAGATATTTTTGAAAAAGTTTCAGAACAGGATGTTTTCTTGCATCATCCTTATGAATCGTTTGAGCCTGTTGTAGAATTTATTTCTGATGCAGCAGATGATCCAGATGTGCTTGCTATTAAACAAACTTTATATCGGGTTAGTGGTGATTCCCCTATTATTGAGGCGCTTATGCGTGCTGCTGAGAATGGGAAGCAAGTAACAGTTCTCGTTGAGTTAAAAGCTCGATTTGATGAGGAAAATAATGTCCAATGGGCGAAGGAGCTTGAAAAAGCTGGATGTCACGTTATTTATGGGATGACTTACTTAAAAACTCATAGTAAAATAACTCTCGTTGTTAGAAGAAAAAATAACCGAATTGAGCGATTTGTCCATCTTGGAACAGGTAATTACAATGATCAAACAGCAAAAATATATACAGATATGGGCTTGCTTACATCGAAAAGGAAATTTGGAATTGATGCTACTAATTTCTTTAACTATTTAAGTGGTTATACAGAAAAGCCTGAGTTTCACCATTTATCTGTAGCACCTTTTGACATTCGAAAGGACTTTATTCAACTTATAGATGATGAAATTAATTTCCATAAGAGATTTTCAAATGGACGGATTATTGCAAAAATGAACTCTTTAACAGATAAAGTCATCATTACAAAGCTCTATGAAGCTTCAAACGCTGGAGTGAAAATTGACTTAATTATTAGAGGAACATGCTGTTTACGTCCGGGAATAAAAGGAGTAAGTGAAAATATAAGGGTACGTAGCATTGTTGGTAGATTTTTAGAGCATAGCAGAATCTATTTCTTTCACCATAATGGAGAAGAAAAAACATTCCTATCATCCGCTGATATGATGACAAGAAATATGGAAAAGCGAGTTGAAATTTTATTTCCTATCTTTGATGGCCGAATTAAGAAACGCTTAAATCAAGTCCTAATGTCGAATTTAGCTGATAATGTAAAGGCAAGAGAGCAGGACAAAGATGGAGTATATCATTATGTTACTCGTGAGGTGGATGATGAGCCAATGATTGATAGCCAATTATTACTTTTTGGTCAGGCTTATCGTGTGCTAGAAGATGAAGAATAAATAACAT
Source organism: Metabacillus sp. YM-086 (assembly GCF_048059995.1). Taxonomy (NCBI): domain Bacteria; kingdom Bacillati; phylum Bacillota; class Bacilli; order Caryophanales; family Bacillaceae; genus Metabacillus; species Metabacillus sp. YM-086. The sequence continues at coordinate 147,673 of NZ_JBLUOI010000002.1, forward strand.
TCAAAAAGAAAGACCTTTCTTTTGAGATAATAAGAGAAAGTTGCTCTTTTTAGAAAGATTAGATGGAAAGGATACTTATAATGAAAGAAAAATTTCATAATAGCTTAGTTGTTGGAATCGGAGGAGCAATAGGTTCTATATTCAGATATATGTTTTCTTTCGTTCACTCTTATGGACCATTCTCCACATTTACAGTTAACATAACAGGTAGCTTTATATTAGGTTTTTTCACGGTCTTCTTTATAAATAGGGGAGAAAATAAGAAATCGAAGTTACTTCTTGGTACAGGATTTTGTGGAGGATTAACAACGATGTCAACTTTTAGTTGGGAATTAACGACTATGCCGATACATCATGCTATTTTCTACCTTACAAGTACTCTAATCATAAGTTTCTTACTAGTACTAATAGGAATGAAAATTGCAAGTACTATAGTGAAAAAGGAGACGCAGTCATGATAGCTGTAGCAATTGGCGGTGCTTTTGGCGCGGCAGCACGATATTTAATAGGTGAATACATATATACTGCTTTCAAATCTTCAATGCCTATTTCAATCATGTTAATAAACCTTTTGGGAGCTTTCTTATTAGGTTTGTTTATCAATATCACACCCGGAAACATACTATTATTTCTAGCCACAGGTTTTTGCGGAGGATTTACGACTTATTCTACTTTTAGTATAGAAGCTATACAGTTAGTTCAAGAGAAAAAATATTTGCATTTTATTTTGTATCTTCTTATAACCATTGTTGGAAGTATTCTTGGAATACTAATAGGTAATTTTTTATCAACTCATTAGGCAGCAGTTGTTAAATGATGACATTATGGTACTATTAAATTTAAGATCCTAAGCATCAAACAAAATTAAATAGTAACCATAGTTAATTGTTAAACACTATAAATAGACATGTACAGGATGATGGGAATGACCGATTTTTTAAACTTAAAAAAAGACTTCAATAATGACAAAAAGTTATCAGTAATTGAGTCGTTTATTTTTCAAATAATTTTAAAGCATATCAATGATTTGATATTTATTATGAAGGTTGAAAATGATGGTGCATTTACTTACTTATTTGTGAATGAGATGGGAAAAATAAGAGCAAAGCTTAACAATAATTATGCGGGGAAGACCTTTTACGACCTCCAGCCTGCAAAGATTGCGGATGAATTAAATGAGAAATATACATTTGTGAAAAATCATAAAATGGCAACCACATTTCAAGATAGAGTAAAAATTGATGAAAACCATTTTGCATATGGTGAAACAATTTTAACACCAATAAAAAATGATGATGGCGATGTTATTTATATAATTGGTGTTACTAGAGATATATCAGAAAGGGTTCATGAAAAGACCTTGTTAATAGAAAGTCAACAAATGTATAAATCACTTGTTGACTTCAATATGGATTCAGTTTTATCAGTTGATAATGATGGAGTAATCTGTTCGTTAAATCATTCGGCTAAAAGAATACTTAAGGTAGATGATGAACTTATTAATGTGAGCGTTTTCTCGCTATTTGAATACAGCTATCATCCAGAAATACAGCATGCATTTCAACGATCTATTAATGGAGAATCTTTTGAAGGGGAAGCGGTCCTTATTCAAAAGCAAAACAGATTAAATGTTCATTATAAAACAGTGCCTATTATGATAAATGAAACAGTTAGTGGGATCTTTTTTATATTAAGGGATATCACAGAGAAGGCAAAGCATGCAGAGCTAATTGAGCACCTAGCATATCATGATTCTCTTACTGGATTGTATAATCGAAGTGCGTTAAAAAAAGACTTACCTAAAGTTATGAAGATGTCTAAACAAAACCAAACATCTTTGGCTTTAATGTTTATGGATTTAGACCGCTTTAAAATGTTAAATGATACTCTTGGACATAATAATGGTGATCAAATCTTAATAGAGGTTGGGAAAAGGCTATTAAGTATAAACTCTCCTGAATTTAACGTATACCGTCATGGAGGAGATGAATTCATCATTGTTTTGCCATCATCCAATGTAGAAGTGGCAAGTAAGGTTGCCTCGCAAATTATGGATATATTTAAACACCCTTTTTCTATCAGTGACAACTTATACTATGTGTCAGCTAGCATAGGTATAAGTATATATCCTGATGATTGTCATGATGAAGACTCATTAATCATGAATGCGGATAAAGCACTATATGTTGTAAAGCAAAGAAGCAGGGCGCAATACCAACTTTATCATAAGGGTATGGATAAAAACACCAATGAGTTGTTATCTATGGAAACTGCTCTAAGAAGGGCTATTGGAAATAATGAATTAAAATTGCACTATCAACCACAAGTTGATTTGCATACAGATGAGATCGTGAGCTATGAAGCATTATTAAGATGGGAAAATTCACATTTAGGAAATGTTTCGCCTGCTAAATTTGTGCCCATTGCAGAGGATTCAGGACTGATTATTTCTATAGGCGAATGGGTAATAGAGGAAGCCTGCAAACAGCTTATGCAATGGAAAAAAGAAGGTTTAGGTGAAGTTGTACTAGCTATAAATCTGTCAGCTAAGCAATTTGAACAACCTTATTTAGTAGAAAAAATAAAGAACTTATTTAGTGAGTATGATATAAATCCTAATCAAATTGAATTTGAGATTACAGAAGGTGCCTTACAAAATGTAGATGAAGCATTGCACATTATGAGAAAGTTAAAAGAAATTGGAGTGGCTATCTCAATTGATGATTTTGGCACAGGATATTCTTCTTTAATGTATTTAAAACAATTTCCTATTGACTCCTTAAAAATTGACCAATCATTTATTCGAGAAGTGTTAACCGATCAAAAAGATGAGGCAATTGTCAAAACAATCCTTTCTATCGCCGAAAATTTGGGACTCTTTGTTGTGGCAGAAGGAATTGAAACGTTGGAGCAGCTGAAATTTTTAAAGACGTTAAACTGTCAAAAGGGACAAGGTTTTTACTTTAGCAAACCGATCCCACCCGATGAAATCACCAATAGGCTAAAGGATTAGATCCTTTAGCCTATTTTAATGAGTGGAGTGTAAACTGAGTTAATTCTGGCACAGATAAAAACCTAAACGGAAGTCTGGTTGTACCTAATCCCCTATTAACATATAGCTTCATCTTTTCCACATCATATAAACCCTCAATATATTCAGTAGCATAAGGTGGTGTAATTAGCGGTCCGATAAAGGGCAGTTGAATTTGTCCGCCGTGACTATGACCTGAAAGCTGTAGGTGAACAGGATACTTTTTTGATTCAAGTGCAGCATCTGGTTCATGAGCTAATAGAATATTAAACATATCTTTATTTAAATTTCCTAATGTCCCTTCGTAGCTGGGATTCCCAAGCATAAGGTCATCAATTCCTGCAATGGCTATTTTACTTCCATCAACCATTTTTACATTTGCAACCTCATTTTGTAATAATGTAAACCCAGACATCGTTATAACATTTCGATAAATATCAGTACCGTAACCACCATGGTCATGATTCCCGTAAACAGCGTATTTTCCAAATGGTGCCTCTAACTTTTCAAGAACAGGAACAATCTTATTTATTTTCTCATATTGATTTGGTTCGTCCATTAAGTCACCAGTGAAAAGCAATAGATCAGGAGAAAGAGAATTTATTTCCTTTACAATTGTTTCTAATCGTTCTAATGTGAAAAATTCACTTAAGTGTGTATCGCTAAATTGTACAATTTTAAAACCATCAAACGCTCTTGGGATGTTTGGGTGTGACAGGGAAAGAATGTTTTTATCTAAAAAAGTAGGTTCAATATACCTGGCATATGTATAGCCACCCGCTGCTGTTAATAAGCTTGCAAAAGAAAAGGAAAGAAGACCTTTTAAAAAAGATCTTCTTGAATATAATTTTGTCATGTTTCTACCAACCATTTCTCCGTGTTTATTCATATATATTAAGTGATTTTATTTTTTTTCGTCCGTACCTGAAAAAATTCTTCCATACAAGTATATCATGCTTCAATTTAAAGAACCATTTCATACTATTTGAATAGAAACAGAAATGTAATTATGTTAAGATATGAATGAATAGTCATTCATTATACAAGGGGGAAAATGATTATGAAGGATAATGTTATCATTATTACAGGTGGCTCAAGTGGGATGGGAAAGGCTATGGCAAAACGATTTGCTGGAGATGGTGCTAAGGTTGTTATAATTGGGCGAACGCTAGAAAAGCTGAATGAAGCAAAAAATGAGATTCAAACATATGATGGACAGGTCCTTCCCATACAGCTTGATATAAGAGATCCTGAAAAAATATCAGAGATGATTCAGCACGTTGATTCTAAATTTGGAAAAATTGATGGTTTTGTTAATAATGCTGCAGGAAATTTTATCTGCCCTGCTGAAAATCTTTCTATAAATGGTTGGAAGGCCGTAATAGACATTGTGTTAAACGGGACATTTTATTGTTCCTCCGCAATCGGAAAGTATTGGATTGAGAAAAAAGTAAAGGGATCAATTTTAAATATGGTGGCTACATATGCATGGGGAGCCGGGGCAGGTGTTATTCATTCTGCTGCTGCAAAGGCTGGAGTGCTTTCAATGACACGAACACTTGCTGTTGAATGGGGCAGTAAATATGGGATTAGAGTCAATGCTATCGCGCCTGGTCCAATTGAAAGAACAGGTGGAGCCGATCGTTTATGGGAATCAGAGGAAGCTGCTAAACGTACTTTAAATAGTGTGCCTCTAGGTCGATTAGGAACTCCGGAAGAAATTGCAGCGCTCTCAGCATTCTTATTATCAAATGAAGCATCTTATATAAACGGTGAATGCATCACAATGGATGGCGGTCAGTGGTTAAATCAACGACCATTTTAAAATGTGATAATCAAACCTTATTTGAAGTTTGATTATTTGATAAAAAATGGCTATCAATTCCTTTTAATAATGTAGGTGTTTTGGCAGCTTTATTGTTCCTTCATAATATATTTGAAAGTCTTAATCATTTTGTAAAAAAATTCCTTTAGGTGCAATTTTGTCTAATCTTTTCTTTGAATGTGCTATAATATGATTACTTTCTAGATAGATATAGGTGAGGGGATTGCAATGGATCCGTTAGACGTTTTAACGAATTTGGATAAAGTTTTTCCATATTATCAAGCAATTTTCAGTGCAGATGAACAAACAGTTATCGGCTATGAGGTTTTAGGAAGAATAAAAATCAATGATCAAGTAGATAGCCTAGGCTCATTTTTTCATGATGAAAGCATTCCTGATGAATACCGAATTGAAGTCGATGATCATTTACTACATATAGCTGTAGATGAATTTTTAGAGCTTAATAATCAAGAATTGATGCTTTTCATTAATCGTGATGCAAATTTGCTTATGCTTGATCATGGTGAAAATTTTTTGCAAACTTTAATAGAAAAACAAGAAAAAGGATTACATTTAGATCAAATTGTACTGGAAATTACAGAGCATAATTTTCTAGGAGATATTGAACAACTGTATCATCTTTTACTATATTACAGAACTTATGGTATTAAAGTTGCTATTGATAATATTGGGAAGGCAGGTAGCAATTTAGATCGAATAGGCCTTTTAACACCTGATATATTGAAAATAGATTTACAGCCACTTCGATTAACTTCACCACTTCAATCTTATTATGATGTTCTTTATTCAATTTCTTTGTTAGCAAGGAAAATTGGGGCAACTCTTTTATACGAGGATATTGAAGTTAATTTTCAACTTCAATATGCATGGAAAAATGGTGGGAGATATTATCAGGGATACTTTTTAAGCAATCCAACTCGTAATTTTATTGAAAGGGACGATTGTAAAGAAAGACTAAGATTAGAATTTCAGCGTTATATAAGCTCTGAGAAGAAAAAACTTGAAGGATTATATAATTTTACTGAGAAGTTTAACTTAAGAGTCCAGCAAATGCTTAATAAAATTGGTAAGCAATATACTGATTATAAGCAATTACTTGAACAACTTTCAAAGGAGTTAGACGATTGTTGTTTTCGTATATACATTTGTGATGAAGATGGATTTCAGCAATCCGTTAATATATTTAAAAAAGCTAATTGGGAAATCCAACCTCAGTATTATTTAAAAAATTGGAGTTGGAGACCATACTTTTTAGCAAATATTATAAGAATGAGATTTGATCAAAAGGGATTTTTAAGTGATGTTTATAGTGACATAGAGACTGGTGAGCTGATTAGAACTTTTTCTTATCCATTAGATCAAAATCTGTATCTTTTTATTGATTTATCCTACGAGTATTTATATGAGGCGGATGGTTTATTATAAATTTTCGCTTTTAACTGGTTTGTATTCATTGAAGTACTGAAAGAATAATTTGCAGTTAATGAGTCATCCTATTTATAGAAGGGGTGACAGCAAGATGACCTACTTAACAATGGTACTCGGTGTGATAGCATTGCTTATATTGGCTACAAGCTTAATTTATACATTTAAGGTAGGAAAGCTTGTAAGTGAAAGAAAAGCGAAATATGACACACAAATTAATGAAAGAGTTCAAGATCATCCTTATACTCGCAACCCAGTGTTTTTAACTTATTTGATTGCAGCTGTTCTCTCACTTGCATATATTTTTTATTTGGCATTTACAATATCATGGTAAAAACAGCGGACAGAGTTTCCGCTGTTTTTTTATAGAAAATGAGTAAAAAAAAACGTTGACAATGAAACTGATAATCATTATCATTGTAATTAAGAAAGAGAATAAAACAATCTAGAACTACATAAAACATTTTTTACGGAGGTGAAACCCTGTTTCATCACCTTAGAATGTGCTTGTAGGAACTTGATTAGTCATTAAACTCTCGATTTTCCCCAAACCCCTTTTAATAGACGGAAAAAGCTTGGCTGGTCACCAAGCTTTTTTTCTTTCTTGATTCTTCAGTTTTCAATCTCCAATAACTTTTCAAGCTTTTGCAAATCAAAACCTGTTACTACTGCATCATCAACTGTTACAGTTGGTGTGGAAGTAGATTGTAATTCATTGATAAGTGTGGTTCTTGCATCTAAGTCTATTGAAACATCTTTTTCAATATAGGAAATCTGATGATGATCTAAAAACTTCTTTACCACCTGACATGGTGGACAACTTGGTTGAGTATAAACTGTAACTTTTTTCACTCATATCCCCCTGACATTTTTTCTTTTTTGTTCAAGTTTATAAAAGTAATCAACAAGGCCTTGAGCACAAACTGATAAATCAAGTAATACCATATCATGAACATCATTAGAAAGTGTAGCTTTTTGTTCAGCTAACACTTGTGAAACAAGGTTACCTAATTCAATATTTACCTGTTTACTTGCTTGTTGAATGGTTTCAAAGCTATTGTTAGTAAGAGTTTGTTGAGCTGTTTGTAAAAATCGAGGTAACCACTTCCTCAATTCATTAATTACCCTGTTTGGATTTTTACTGACTCCATAATGACTAAAATAAATTGAACTCACATTTAAATTTTCAATCATTTTTGCAGAACGAAGCATTGCTTCTGGGTCAAATTGATTAGGCGATGTAGAAGGTAGATAAAATTCCTTATTGTTTTCAGGTAGAACTCCATAAAAAACCCCTATCGTATCCCCAGTAAATATTCCATTGCTTACCGAATCATGAATACTAAAATGATGATTTGCATGACCTGGAGAATCATAAAAGGTTAGAGTGCAGTGATTACTTAATTCAAGAGTATCAAGATGTTTCTTAATTATGATTCGATCTTCAGCAATGGGAAGTACTGGATGGAACAAACGATCAAAGCTTTCACCGTAGACTGCTTTTGCACCAGCAATTAATCTTGAGGGATCAATCATATGCCTAGCACCTTTTGGATGGACAATAAGCTTTGCATTGGGACACTTTTCTAAAAGTAATCCTGCTCCACCGGCATGGTCTAGGTGAATATGTGTTACAATAATATAGGCTATTGATTCAAACGGAATGTTTAGCTCGTTTAGTCCTTCTAGGATATGAGGTACTGAAGGGCTTGCTGACGGTTCAAAAAGGACTACCTGTTTTTCATCCTGTAGAACATAGCAACTTGTTCTACCTTGCATTCCTAAATCCATTGTGTCGATGATTGTTATTCGATCATTAATCTTTTTTGTGAGTGCCAAAATTAATTTCCCCCTTGTTTTAAACACGAATTTTTTGACTGACGAGGGTGAAAGTGATTTCCTAGCAATTAATATCAAGGCAGTTTTTGTTGCTTCAGTTGTGTTGTTGATATTAATAAATCAACGTTTGTCAATACTATGACAATTTCCTTGGAAATCCTTATATACATAGTGTAAAATTGATATGGCACAAAGTAAAGATACTGATTATTGAATCGTTGTTTAGTGGATAGAATGTATGGTAGAGTAAAACAATAAAATATGAGGAATTAGTTATACGTTAACTCTTCCGGAAGGGGGATATTCTAGTGTCACAACTTTTAGGTATTATTACAAGACTTCAAAATTTACAAGAAAATGCGGGGGCTGGAGAACCAGTTCAACGTTTTTTCGAAGTAGAAGGTGAAAAACGCTGTAGTGTAAAATATTTTGATAAAAACAGCACGTTTGAACTTGAGGTTTATCAAAAGGGTGAAAAACCTCAATCTTACCAGTTCGACAATATTGATATGATTGCGATGGAAATTTTTGATCTCCTCCAGTAACTAATGGAGTAAGGAGGCAAAATGAGAAAAGAGCCTTTTGTTATTTGTCCGTCATGTCATGGACAAGGACCACTATCAGAATCATTAACAGCTCAATCTAATCAAAATGTTATCTTTACGTGCGCTCATTGTCATGCAACCATTAAAAACATTGAGACTAGTAAAGGAAAGTAGCCATGCCTTAAGGTATGGCTACTTTTTTTTCTGCGTTAATTATACGTTTGCTATGAGTTAGTTAGAATTAATGAGAAATACTCATAATATTCCTTGTTTAATACATATAGTGAGGTAGAAGGGAAAAACTCTTTTGAAAAATGAAATCATTGACAAGGAGATGTGACATGAACGAATCTTTCACCTTTTATAATGTCTCTGAGAAGAATATGTCCTTCCAAACTGTAATTGAGCGTATAAAAGGCTTTATGTTAAAGGATCCACGTTCACTTTATGTATTGTCAATTGGTTCAGACTCACATGTTCATCAAACAGAGACTAAGTTTATAACAGCCATACATGTACATCGTGTCGGTAAAGGTGCATGGGGATGTTTAAAGTATCATAGTGTGAACAGGCCAATTTCGAGTATTCGAGAAAAAATCTCGATGGAAACTGCACTTAGTCAAGAAATTGCTTACTACTTTACTTCTCAATATTTAGAACAGTTAACAGATGTATTAATTCCTTTTTCAGATGAAGGAGCAGATTTAGTTTTTGAAATTCATCTTGATATAGGAAGAAAAGGATTAACAAAGGAGTTAATTCAGGAAATGACAGGTCGCATAGAAGCGATGGGAATTGAAGCGAAAATAAAACCAGATTCTTACACAGCATTTAGCTATGCAAATCGATATACTAAATAATATAAATTTAGGATGTTGTCGAAACTTGCGTTTGACTCCCTACTTTTGAATTGATTATGCTTAGGGAAAGGAATCAATTTCATGGGGGGATTCTTCGAATGGAAACAATTGATAGATTATCGTATGATGAGCAAAAGCTTTTAGTAGAAACACTATTAAGACAAGATTACGCTATTGAATTAATTAGCAGTGAAATAAATGATATTGAATCAGGTTTAAAACAGGTGGATGAAGGAAATTATCATCAACTTAAATTGTTATATGACAGATTAAGAATAAAATAGTTATTCTCTACTTAAAAAAGTAAGATTAAAAGTGGATACTCATTAATGAGTATCATTTTTTTATTTCTTCTAAGGTTTAGCATGATCTACATTACATGTTGAAAGAGTGTAATGTATAAACATGAGTGTTAGAAAAGATCAAATGAAACATATACAATAGCTTTTTATGATATGATAGATTAGGATTATTCATGACCTCCTTTTTAATATAGAAAAGTTTTTTAGAGAGGAAGAACAGCTATGTTTAGTATTGATGCCAATGAGTTAATGGGTTTAACCATTAGAGATTTAATGATTCCTGGAGATAAGGTAGCACATGTTCAAATTGGGAATAATTTAGAACATGCTTTACTTGTTTTAACGAAGACAGGATATACAGCCATTCCTGTTTTGGATCCAACTTTTAAGCTTCACGGTCTTATCGGGATGAATTTAATAATGGACAATATATTTGGTCTAGAGAGGATAGAATTTGAAAAATTAGAAAACATGAAAGTAGAAGAAGTAATGAATACAGAAATACCAAGACTCTTTTTAAATGACCCTTTAGAAAAAGGACTGGATCTTGTTGTAAACAATCCTTTTATTTGTGTGCAAAATGATGAGAAGATATTCGAAGGGATTTTTACAAGAAGGGCAATCTTAAAGCAATTAAAGAAACATATTCATTTATTAAATAATAATCAACATAATAAATAGAAATTCTTAAGCGGTGTAAAAATTTACACCGTTTTCATATTACATAAAAGGCGGATCAAGTAATGGGAGAAGGAAAAGAATTTTTAGCATATAGCCAAAACTCTAAAATAACCAAAAGACCATATGTATTGGCTACTGTTATGTTAGCTATGTTTATGGCGGCAATTGAAGCAACAATTGTTGCAACAGCTATGCCGGCAATTGTTGCAGAACTTGAGGACTTTTCTTTATATAGCTGGGTGTTTTCGTCATATCTATTAATGAATGCTGTTACAGTCTTACTATATGGAAAATTATCCGATATTTTTGGGCGAAAACCAGTATTGACAGTTGGGATTGTTATTTTCTTGATTGGTTCTATCCTTTGTGGATTAGCATCATCAATGGAATGGCTTATATTTGCCCGTTTTGTTCAAGGATTTGGGGCAGGTGCAGTAATGCCGATTGCATCAACTATAATAGGAGACATTTATACAAAAGAAGAACGGGCGAAAATACAAGGTTATTTATCAAGTGTGTGGGGGATTTCGGCTATTATGGGGCCGGCAATTGGTGGTTTATTAGTTGAATTTGTAAGCTGGAGATTTGTCTTCTGGCTTAACGTTCCATTAGGAATATTAGCGATCATTGGATTATATTTATTCCTACATGAGGAAATTGAAAAGAGTAAGCCAAAAATTGATTATGTCGGTGCCTTTCTTTTAACGTTATTTGTAACTACATTTATGTTTATTCTTGTAGAAGGAGGGGTGCGCTGGGACTGGCTATCCGGGCCTATTGTCAGCCTGGCTTTACTCTCGCTCCTAAGTTTGGTGATTTTTGTTTTTTATGAGCGTAAAGTAGATGATCCTATGATGCCATTTGAGCTTTGGCGTGAGCGTTCAATTTTAATAGCAAACTTAACTTCTTTAACAACTGGAATAATATTAATCGGATTGTCGACGTTTTTGCCTACTTTTGTTCAAGGTGTTATGGAGGAAAAACCAATCATTGCTGGGTTAACATTGACAACAATGTCCATAGGCTGGCCAATAGCTGCGACAATTTCAGGCAAGGCCATATTGTCAATTGGCTTCCGTACTACCTCCATCTTGGGAGGAGTTTCTCTTATTTTAGGAAGTATTGTGTTTACGATACTCTCAGGAAGTGATAGTCCATTATTAGCTGCTTTTGGATCTTTTCTGATAGGGATTGGGATGGGGTTAACTACTACGGCTTTTATAGTCTCCATTCAAAGCACCGTTCCTTGGAATACAAGAGGCGTTGCAACTGCTACTAATATGTTTATGAGAAATGTCGGTAGTACAGTAGGTGCTGCTCTTTTAGGAGGAATTTTGAATAGTCAGCTACTTGCTTTTTATTCAAGCAAAGGTGTCGAGGGTGAAATGAACCTTGACTCGACTACTATGTTGCTCGATGATCAGCAAAGAAACGAACTAACAGTACAGGCAAGATCTCTTTTACAGGAAGGACTTGAAATTGCTTTAAATGATGTTTATTGGGTAGTATTTGGGTTTGCTGTTTTAAGCTTTTTGTTCATATTGTTATTACCTAAAAAGCAAAAGGCTGATGTGTGAGCATCAGTCTTTTAGTCATCTATTCTTTGTAATAATTCAATTCTGTTGTTAAACGGATCAAAGCATGAAAATCTAACAATCCCGGGAATAGGTGTATCTTCTTTAATTGGGACCTGATAGCGTTCCAAGTGCTTTCTTGTTTCATTAATATCTTCAACAATAAATGCTGGATGACGCTTGCTTGTTATTGTAACAAACTCCTCTACACCTATATGAAGAAAAGCGACCCCTGCACAGCACCAAAAACCGCCGTTATTCTTTAGACTCTTTGGCTTTTCGATTTCCTCAAAGTTTAATATGTTAAGATAGAATCCACGAGCGGTTTCTTCTTGATCAGTAGGAACACATATTTGAATATGATCAAGTCCTGTTATTCTCAATGTCATAAAACAATTCCCCTTTTCTGGTGAAATTATTACTTTACAAACCCTTTATTCATCCTTATCATACAATTAAAATCAATATAATAAAATTAGATATTCTTTGATACATATTATAAGAAAAACTTATAAAGTAGGTGCTATATGCAAACATCAGAGCTCCGGATGCTTGTTGTTTTATCAGAGGAAATGAATATGAGAAAAGCTGCTGAACGTCTATTTGTTTCACAGCCAGCTTTATCACAGAGATTGCAAACAATTGAAAAATCGTGGGGAATACAAATTTTTGTTCGTTCCCAAAAAGGGTTAACACTAACTCCAGCGGGTGAGAAAGTCATACAATATGCACGTGAAGTCGTTTTGAAAGAGGAGAAAGTAAAGGAACAAATATTAGAATTGGAAGGAGAAGTTCATGGCACCTTGAAGCTTGCTGTAGCCTCTATAATAGGTCAGCATTGGTTGCCAGGTGTTTTAAAAACATATGTAAGAAAATATCCACATGCAAAAATATCTCTTATTACTGGATGGAGCAGCGAGATTTTAAGAAGTATGTATGAAGATCACGTGCATTTAGGTATTATTCGAGGAAATCCAGATTGGAAAGGTATTAAGAGGCATTTATTAACAGATACTTTGTATTTAGTAGACACAGAAATTAACAATATAGAAGATGTTCTACATACAGAAAGACCTTTTATACAATTTAAAAGTGATTCGTCTTATTATCAAGAAATTCAAGATTGGTGGCACAGACAATTTCATACTTCACCTAAAAGAACAATTGTTGTTGATCAGATTGAAACTTGTAAACAAATGGCTCTAAATGGAATCGGTTACGCGATTCTTCCATCTGTTACCCTTAAAGAAGAGCAGCAAGATGTTTATAGAATTCCACTTCTAGATGAAGATGGTAAGCCTATTGAAAGAGATACATGGTTATTAGGTTTTGAATCGTCATTTGAATTAAAGCAAGTTAAAGCGTTTTTAGAAGTAGTGGAAGAGTATAAAAATACTTAAACTTTAATTTAAAACATAAAACATAAAACATAACCGACTGCATGACAAATTTAGCAGATAGCTTGTCAACCGATGAATCCTTTGATACAGTAAAGAATGACTGAAATGTACAAGGAGGATATACATATGAAAATGATGGATGCAAATGAGATTATCTCATTTATACAAAACAGTACAAAATCAACACCTGTAAAAGTTTACGTAAAAGGAAATCTGGAAGGTGTAAGCTTTGGTGATTCTGCAAAAACATTTATTACTGGAAACACTGGTGTCGTTTTCGGAGAGTGGGCAGAAATTCAAGAAGCGTTAGAAAATAACAAAAATAATATTGAGGATTTTGTTGTAGAAAACGATCGACGTAATTCTGCAATTCCTTTACTGGACCTTAAAGGTATTAAAGCACGTATTGAGCCTGGCGCAATCATCCGTGATCAAGTTGAAATTGGTGATAATGCTGTTATTATGATGGGGGCTTCAATCAATATTGGTTCTGTTATTGGTGAAGGTACAATGATTGATATGAATGCTACACTTGGTGGCCGTGCGACTGTAGGTAAAAACTGTCATATCGGTGCTGGATCTGTATTAGCTGGTGTTATTGAGCCACCTTCTGCAAAACCAGTTGTAATTGAAGACGATGTTATGATCGGTGCTAATGTTGTTGTACTTGAAGGTGTAACAGTTGGTAAAGGTGCCGTTGTTGGTGCAGGTTCAATCGTAACGAAGGATGTTGAGCCTTATACAGTTGTTTACGGTGCTCCAGCTCGTAAAATCAAGGATATTGACGATAGTACAAAATCAAAAACTGAAATAATGCAAGAATTAAGACAGCTATAAGAACAAAAGGCGTGGATCATGATCCACGCCTTAAGTATAGAGAGGAATGGTCGTATTGGGGAAAGAACATCTCATTCAAATTCGTAGGGATCTTCATCGTATCCCTGAGATTGGTTTCCAGGAATTCAAAACACAGCAATATTTACTAGATTTATTAAATAAGCTGCCACAAGACCGTTTGGAAGTAAGAACTTGGAAAACAGGAATTTTTGCGTTAGTAAAAGGAACCAACCCAAAGAAAACAATTGGCTACCGAGCGGATATTGATGGCTTGCCAATAACTGAGGAAACCGATTATGATTTCCAATCTGAACATCCTGGTTATATGCATGCATGTGGACATGATTTCCATATGACAATTGCGATCGGAATTCTTATGCATTTTATTGAAAATCCTATTTCTGATCATGTTTTGTTTTTATTTCAGCCAGCAGAAGAAGGTCCAGGTGGAGCGGAACCAATGTTAAATAGTGAAATAGCCCAAGAATGGAGACCGGACATTATTACTGCACTTCATATTTCTCCCGAGCTTCCAGTAGGTACAATTGCGACAAAACCTGGTTTGCTTTTTGCCAATACCTCCGAATTGTTCATAGATCTCAAAGGAAAAGGTGGCCATGCAGCATATCCTCATACAACAAATGATATGGTTGTTGCGGCTTGCTCGCTTGTTACTCAGCTGCAATCAATCGTTGCACGCAATGTTGATCCATTAGATAGCGCAGTTATTACAATTGGAAAGATAACTGGTGGAACAGTCCAGAACATTATAGCTGAAAACGCTAGATTAGAAGGAACCATTCGTACGCTTTCAGTTGAATCAATGGATAGGGTAAAGGAAAGAATTGAAGAAATCGTAAAAGGAATTGAAATTGGATATTCATGTCAAGCCAAAATTGATTATGGCTCTATGTATCATCAAGTCTTTAATGATGAAGCTTTAACAACAGAATTTATGGATTATATATCTGAAAATACGTCTTACCATGTAAATGAGTGTTCAGAAGCAATGACTGGTGAAGATTTTGGTTATATGGTCGATCAAGTTTCCGGATTCATGTTTTGGCTAGGGGTTAATTCATCATACGGATTACATCATGCAAAACTTCAACCAGATGAAGCAGCAATTGAGGTTGCTGTAAATGTTATGAGTAAATATATTTCGTTCAAAGCAACCCAATCATAATGATTGGGTTTTTTAAATCACAAAATAGACAAGGTTGTTTATATAGTATGTAAAATTAAATTGAGTTAAAAAACGAGAAAGAATTAAAGTATATTTTATCCAACCATGTACACAATACATGTAGGAGGTGGATAAATTATGGCAAAAATCGGTGTAGAACAATCACTATCTGATGTAACTTCTGCTTTACAAGAAAAAGGCTATGACGTTGTCCAATTAAAAAATGAAAATGATGCAAAAGGTTGTGACTGCTGTGTCATTACAGGACAGGATTCTAACGTAATGGGAATTAGTAATGTAGTGACAGCTGGATCTGTTATTCAGGCAAGCGGTATGTCTGCTGATGAAATCTGTCAGCAAGTTGAAAGCAAAATCAACCGTTAGTAAAAACTATGTGGCAAGTGATTAGATTAGTTTTTCATCTGTATCACTTGCCCGGTTTAAGATTGGTTAATAATGAAAGAACATAAAAAGGGTACCTAAAAAATTTGGGTACCCTTCTTTACTTTAAATATTACTGACTCTTTTTCTCAACATATACTTGATGTGGAAAGGGAATTTCGATTCCATTTGCATCAAGAGCCTCTTTCATCGCTTTACGTAATTTACGTTCAACAGCCCATTGCTGCATGTTTTCAGTCTTTGCAAGCACACGAATGACAACGTCAGATGCACCTAATGCTTGAACACCGAGTACGTTTGGTCCCTCTACAACAGTGTTATCCTCAGCCGCAAATTTGTCACATACATCTTGTAAAACAGTAATTGCTTTATCAATATTATCATCATAAGAGATTCCAATATCTACTAATGCTCTCATATTTCCACGAGAATGGTTACTTACATTTGTGATTTCACGGTTTGGAACATAATGAAGAGTCCCATCGAATCCTCTAATTTGAGTTGTGCGTAACCCTACTTGTTCAACGACACCGTCAAACCCAGCTACAGTAACATAATCTTCTACATCAATTTGCTTTTCTAATAACAGAAAGAAGCCGGTTACGACATCACTAACTAACCCTTGCGCTCCAAAACCAATTGCTAGCCCAACAACACCTGCACCAGCAATTAGTGCAGAAGCATTATAATTAAATACCTCAAAAATCATGACAACAAAAATAAAAACTAACACATATGAAAACACATTTAGTGAAAGACTTTGGAGAGTTAAAGCTCGACCTGATGAAATATTGTCACGTTCTTGTAAACGTTGAAACATTCTTCGGATAATTTTGTTTCCGATTGCTTTTATGATTAAAAAAGCAATAATAATTCCTATAAGTTTTAAAATGATAATTCCTGCTTCAGTCATTAGTGATGACCAATCAATTTCCTCAAACCAATCCATTGTACAACATCCTTTCTCGAAATAGAGGTCCTTTCAATACTGCACGCAACCTGTTATTACGCTCTAATTTTTGAAAGAAAGAACAAGTTATTTATACCCTACTTCTACTATGTTAAACATATTCTGTGTAAAAAATGAAGGAATTTAGCTTATTGTGTCTAAAATGATATGGATTTTTAGTGATCAATCAAAATGCTTTTGCATGAAATACTTAAATGGTGACCATAATGATAATGGTAAAAAAACTTGTAACTAAAAATTAGCGAATTGTCAGTGTGAATTAACTCATTATAATTTTTTATAAAAAGTATGGAAAACATTCTTTTATTAGGAGGTATGAGATATGGCTGAACGTATGGTGGGTAAACAAGCACCTCGATTTGAAATGGATGCAGTAATGGATGACAAAGAATTTGGAAAAGTTAGTTTAGAGGAAAATATGAAAAATGACAAATGGACTGTGCTTTTCTTTTATCCAATGGACTTTACCTTTGTCTGTCCTACAGAAATAACGTCCCTTTCTGATCGATATGAAGAGTTTGAAGATTTAGATGCAGAAGTAATTGGTGTCTCAACAGATACAATTCATACCCATCTTGCATGGATTAAGACTGATCGTAAAGACAATGGTTTGGGAGATTTAAACTATCCATTGGCAGCTGATACGAACCATTCTGTTTCTCGCGATTATGGTGTGTTAATTGAAGAAGAAGGTATTGCACTTCGTGGGTTGTTTATTATTAATCCAGAAGGTGAAATACAATATGCTGTTGTTAACCATAATAATATTGGCCGTGATGTTGATGAAACACTACGTGTATTACAAGCTCTTCAAACAGGTGGACTTTGCCCGGCAAACTGGAAACCAGGTCAATCAACTCTATGACCTCAGGTATAATAATCATTTCTTCTTTCAATTACCAATGTGTTTGGGGGTTACCAAATGAAATTACGTGAACCGATGCCTGAGTTAAACGGTGCAACTGAGTGGCTTAATGGTCAAGTATCAAGAGAGGATTTAGTTGGTGATAAGCCGACTCTGATCCACTTTTGGTCAATTAGCTGTCACTTGTGTAAAGAAGCAATGCCTGCAGTGAATGAATTCCGCGATCAATATTCTAACAAATTAAATGTTTTAGCTGTTCATATGCCTCGTTCTGAGGATGATTTAAATATTGATGAAATAATAAAAGTTGCAGCAGAGCATGATATCACACAGTCAATTTTTGTTGATAGTGAGCATAAACTAACAGATGCTTTAGAAAATCAATATGTCCCTGCCTATTATGTTTTCGACAGGGAAGGAAAGCTTCGACATTTTCAAGCCGGTGGCAGCGGAATGAAAATGCTTGAAAAACGGGTGAATCGCGTTTTAGGTGAATTAGAATCATCCGCAGAGTAAGATATTAGATTATTTTAACCTAGTCGGTTACCATTAAGGTAGCTGACTTTTTTGGTTTGTTCATTAGGAAAGATGTTTATAAAGAGGTGGTAAAAGTTGAATGAAACACATGGTGTTTTGCTCGCTGGAGGTCAATCACGTAGATTCGGAAGTCCAAAAGCATTTGCTACATACAAAGGTAAGGAGTTTTGGGAGTATTCCATACAAGCACTCGAAAGCTCAACAGAAAGCCAAACAATTATTAGTCACCCTAGTTTAATTGAAAAATTTAAAAAACAAACGAATATAAAAGTTTTGAACGATGATCCAATCGTACAAGGGAAAGGACCGCTTGCTGGAATTTATACGGCAATGAAAGATGAAAAAGCCGAATGGTTTGTGTTTCTTTCATGTGATATTCCTTTAATAACAGATAAAGTTGTATCAACACTCCTTACATATAGAAGTGAAGGTGCAAAAATAATTATTCCTAAAATGAATGGTAAACTTCATCCTTTAATAGGAATCTATCACTATTCAATACAATCTGTTGTGGAGAACCAGCTATTGAACAATGAGTTAAAAATGATGTCATTGTTTGAAAAGGTACCTGTTTATTATGTATCAGAACATCAATTGAAGGTAGATTCTAAAATATTTAGTAACATAAACTCACCAAATGATTATGTTGAAATACTAAATAATGATAAAATAGCAGAATCTGATTAATTATAATATTTTATTTATCGGAGTGGAAATGATGATAGAAAAAAGAAAGCCTTTGGCTGTAAAAGAAGCAATTAATAAAGTCATGAGTTATTCTATAGTTGGTAATGGTGAAAAGGTAACACTGCAAGAAAGCTATGGACGTTTTTTGGCAGAGGATCTTATTGCAGATCATCCTGTTCCACCGTTTGATCGTTCTCCGTATGATGGTTTCGCAATAAGATCTATCGATACTATACATGCTCAAAGTGATCATCCTATTGAATTTGAAGTAATTGATGAGATTGGTGCAGGAAGTGTTAGTGATTATACACTCGGAAGAATGCAGGCAATTCGTATTATGACTGGTGCACAGATGCCGGTAGGTAGTGATGCAGTTGTTATGTTGGAATTAACGAAAATGTACCAACAAGAGAATAAGTCATTTATGTCGATTAAACGACCTTTTAAAAAGGGAGATAATGTGTCATTTAAAGGGGAAGATACACCAGAAGGTAGCGTATTAGTAAAAAAAGGTACATATATAACCCCTGGTGTTATAGCATTGCTAGCAACATTCGGTTATGAAAAGGTTTCTGTCGTAAAAAAGCCCAAAATTGGAATCATTGCTACTGGTAGCGAGTTATTAAATGTTGGGGAGCCGCTTGTTCCTGGTAAAATAAGAAATAGTAATTCATATATGATTGAAGCTCAAGCTAGACGAAGCGGGGCTGCACCTGTTTATCTAGGGAAACTTGTTGATGATCTTGAAAAATGCTATGATGCGATCGCAAGTGCTTTAGAAAAGGTAGATTTCTTAATCACAACAGGTGGAGTTTCCGTTGGTGACTATGATTATTTGCCGGAAATTTATAAACGTTTAGGTGCAAATGTTCTTTTCAATAAAGTATCGATGAGACCAGGAAGTGTAACAACAGTAGCTGAGTTAAATGGAAAATTATTGTTTGGACTTTCGGGCAACCCGTCTGCTTGTTACGTTGGTTTTGAGTTATTTGTACGTCCTATTGTTAGAATCTTTTTAAATTCAAAACATCCCCATCTTCAAAAGGTTACTGCAACCTTAGGAAAGGATTTTCCAAAGCCAAATCCTTTCACTCGCTTTGTTAGAGGGTTTATCTCGATGGAAAATGGGCAGGTACTAGCAACACCAGTTGGATTAGATAAATCGAATGTCGTTACATCACTTGCTGAAGCAAATGCTTTTATTGTATTACCAGGAGGAACAAGAGGATATAAAGCTGGAGATACAATTGATGTCCTTTTAATTGAAGATCAAACAGGAAGTGAACAACCTTGGGCAGAATCCTTCAAGTAGTCGGGTTTCAAAATAGTGGAAAAACAACATTTGTAACGGGATATATTAAAGCTTGTGCAGAAGCGCATTTAAAAGTAGGCACAATTAAGCATCATGGACATGGGGGAACATCCCTTCATCATGATCAACAAAAAGATACAGGAAAGCATCGTCAAGCAGGAGCTTATGTTACACTTGTTGAAGGCAATGGATCGTTTATTTTGTCTTCAGACAAGTTAACTTTAACTCTCAAACAAATGATTACTTTATATAATGTGTTTGAACTAGACTTGATTTTAGTTGAAGGTTTTAAATTTGAACGATATCCGAAAGTTGTTCTACTACGAGGAGAAGAAGATATTGAGCTGTTAGACAAGCTTGAAAATGTTTGTTGTATTCTAGCTAGTTTTTCTTTACCGAAAATTTACAGCGAAAAATTCAGGGTTTATTCTAACATGAAAGAGTGTATAAACTGGTTAATAAATACTAAAGCAGGTGAATATATTGACAATTCCAATGTTTGAAATTGTAACAAATCCAATTTCAGTAGAAGAAATGACAAAAAAGGTAATACGCAGGGAAGCGGGTGCTGTAACAACGTTTATTGGAACGGTGAGGGAATTTACATACGGTAAACGAACATTGTCATTAGAATATCAAGCTTATGAAAAAATGGCAGTGAAAATGCTTGCTCAAATAGGTAAAGAAATAAATGAAAAATGGGAGAATTCAAAAGTAGCGATTACACACAGGATTGGAAAATTAGAGATTTCTGATATTGCTGTTGTTATTGCGGTTTCAACACCTCATCGAAAAGATGCGTATGAAGCAAATGAATATGCAATAGAGCGAATTAAACAAATTGTCCCTATCTGGAAAAAAGAAATATGGGAAAACGGAGAAGCTTGGATTGGTGATCAATTAGAAAAAACACCATATCCAAGTGGAAAGCCATTGGAGGAAAAACATGATTAAAGTACTTTTATTTGCTCACTTACAAGAAAAGATTGGAAAGGACAATCTTGTAATTGAAAAAAACTCACTAACGGTTAAAGAATTAAGAGATTTTGTTAGTCAAACGTATGAAGTAGGTTCACTAGAAAATGTTATGGTTGCCGTAAATGAAGAATATGCACTTGAAGAAGATCTTGTACAGACAGGTGATACTGTTGCATTTATTCCACCTGTTAGTGGTGGATGACAACATCAGTTCAAGAATCACTATAACAAGATGTGGATTAAATGGGGAATAAATAATGACATATGAATTTTGGGATCCAATTTTTCTATCAGTGAGAATTGCTTTAATTGCCAGTGTTTTTGTCCTTTTAATGGGTACATTAATAGGCAGGTTTATGGCAAAATCTTCATTTAAAGGGAAAATGTTAGTTGAAACAGTATTGATTTTACCACTGGTTTTGCCGCCTTCTGTAATTGGCTTTTTCTTGATCATTATATTTGGGATGAACAGCCCTATAGGTCAAGTGATTGAAAATATTTTTAATGAAACCATTATTTTCACTTGGTGGGCGGGGGTTGTTGCTGCTGCGGTTGTGGCTTTTCCCCTTATGTATCAAGTCACAAAAGCTGGATTTGAACATGTTGACACCGATATTGAAAATGCTGCACGTGTAGACGGAGCTGATGAAGGAGGAGTTTTTTTTCTAGTCTCCCTTCCGTTAACAATAAAATATATTTTTACTGGTTTCGTTTTAAGTTTCACTAGAGCGTTAGGTGAATTTGGGGCAACTCTGATGTTTGCGGGAAATATACCAGGGAAGACACAAACAGTTTCAACTGCCATTTATGTAGCGATAGATAGTGGAAAAATGGACCTTGCATGGTTATGGGTTTTGTCGATGATCCTTATATCCTCGGTTATGTTATTAATTGTTCAATGGATGAATAAGAAAGCACATTAATATTACTGATGATTTGACAGTTATAGGAAAAAAGGTTATTATAGAATTTAGTGCTTGAAAAACCTTTAATATTTTAGTGTTGTGTGAGTGATCAAATCATAAAGAGTAGATGTTAATCAATTCACACTGGCGCGGACTAGGAGCCGTAAGGACGAAGGAGAGGTAGGGCTTTCGTTGTTTTGAAAATTCAGCAATTTTTATAAATAAATATAGACTATTTTTTATATAACTAACGAAATATAGAGCTGCTTTATTCACATATTATAAAGAATATCTATATATCAACCATTGATATTCTCTATAATATGTGAATTTTATTTATTCCGGTACGAGTAGCCCTGTATTAAAAAATCTTTGGAGGTACTACTTTTGAAAACAATTTGTAGTGTAAAATTGCTTAAATCAGAAAAAGGTTTCGGATTTATAGAAGTTGTAGAAGGTAACGATGTATTTGTTTACTTCAATACTAATAATTGAGAAGGTTTTGAGTTATTAACGGACTAACAATCACTTGTTAGTCCATTTTGTTAGGGGAAACTTATACAAAGAGTAAAGTCTTTTTATAAAGGTTCTCGCCTTGTTTTTATTTCCTAGACTTTTTTGCAGTCATAACTTATCGTTCAGTTAAACGATCAACTGGTACGTTTTTTTCTGCTTGAGGGTTGTTTATCGGAAAAATGCGTGCTGTTTCTTGCTCTTCGTTCACAGATTGTATGTAAATGGATTCTCCTTCAAATTCAACATTCACCATTTCACCCATACTTGAGATTTCTTTTGCGCGATTAACATTCATATTATCAACTCCACTTTATTTAATAAAATCCTCTTCATGAAAGTTTTACTTAAATCCAAGAAAACCATTTTGAATTGATTGAAGACGCTGTATTAACAGTCATCTTATGATGATAGAACTTTCACAATAAGTATATTTTTACGTTCTCCGAATATAAGAAAACTATGCTAGAATAAACTGATATTTTAAATATATTTTCTCACGGTGTGAGATGTGTTATCTTGTATAGAGAGAAAAGGGGGATTAGAGTAATTGATGAGCGCTATTCTATTTTTACTATTTTTCTTCATTAGTATTGCAGTCATTTATTTATATTCTAACCAACAACGAATAAGTGAAAATGTTTTTAATAGTTCTTTCATTTTATCTGTTATGAAAAAATATGGTGGGACCACCCTTTCGCATCTTCTCTTTTTAGACAATAACTCACCTTTTCAAGAGAAAATAGCCCGATTTGCCTTTTTGAATGGATGCAAATTTTATAATTTTAAGGGCTTGCGTAGGTATAAAGCTAAATTTGCCACGGATTGGTCTCCTCGTTATTTAGTTTATAAAAAGTCCGTATTATTTTTACTGCTTTTACAACTCATTTTAATTGTACAGAAAGAGCCTATACACAAATTTTCTTTTATAAAGAAGAAGATTTTTCGAGACAAAGAAGCGGTATAGAGGAAAAGGACGACTTAATGCAGTCGTCCTTTTTTTATAGGGTTGAAACAAGCTCTATACAATGTGCGGCAATTTCTTTTTCTTCCTCTTCTTCAAGACCGAAATCCAAAAATTTTTCTGTTGTCATCTCAATGAAATCATATTGTGCAATATTGTATTGATCTTGGTCAACAGCAAAAATTAATTTTAATTTAATTCCGTGTTCACTAAACAACTCATCCTCCTCATCTACATCTAATGTAAGGAAAATCTCGTAACGATCTCCAGAAAGAATGCCGAATGGGTCATCTAATTGTTCAATTGTTGATTCAATGATTTTCATTTATCTCTTACCTCTTCCTATTCTTGAATAATCTCATTTAATGGTGTGAAAATATGTACCTAGTCAAACTTTTAGAGCATTAATATTATAGCCTTTTCTTGATGATAATCCAAATTAGGAGTGGTCCTTTGAAAATCTTGGTCCTTGGAGACACACATATACCTAAACGTGCAAAAAAACTTCCATCTATTATTAAAACAGTGTGTAAGGAAGTGGATCGTATTATACATGTGGGAGATTGGCAAACAATTGAGGTGTATGAAGAACTTTCAAAGCTTGGAACACTTGACGGTGTTTTCGGAAATGTCGATAGCCAAGACTTAATGGAAGTTTTGCCTGAGAATAAAATAGTGACACTCAATGGTAAGAAAATAGGAATAGTACATGGGCATGGGAAGTCTCAAACAACAGAGAAACGTGCTATAGCAGCTTTTAAAGATCACAACGTTGATTGTATTTTATTTGGTCACTCTCATATTCCTCTTAATAAGGTAGTAAATGGTATTCTCTTATTTAATCCGGGTTCTGCTACTGACAAAAGGAGACAAAGTTCCTATTCATATGGAATGTTAACAATTACACATGAGATTCACGCTGAACATAAGTTCTATAGTGTTAAAGAGTAAATTTGTAGAAGTGCAGGTAGTTAAAAAAAATTAGATTGTTAAAAATGTGGCAATGAGCATTTCTGAAAAAGTAACTGTTTTTATGGTAATTCTCATTCTTTAGAGAATGCTACTGAATAGGTGCATTCATGTTACGGTAAAACATGTCTTTATCGTGAATATTTCATCCTGCTAAAAAGTCAGCATGTTAACTTACACAATTAGCATGATTTTAACCGAAAAGGAGAACGATTTATGGAAAAGGTGTCAAAAGTTTTTTGGATTTCAATCGTCATCGCTTCAATATTCGTTGGATGGGGAGTGATTGCTCCTGCCCATCTTGGAGCTGTAATGGATACAACTAAAGCTTTTTTTCTTAGTAGCTTTGGTTGGTTTTATCAGTTATCGGCAACCTTCTTTTTAATCTTTGCCATATTCCTGATTTTTAGCAAGTATGGGAAAATTAAACTAGGCGCTGATGATGATAAACCGGAATTTAAACGATCAACTTGGTTTGCTATGCTATTCAGTGCTGGTATGGGAATTGGACTTTTGTTTTTTGGAGTGTCTGAGCCTGTATCTCACTTTGCTAATCCTCCAATTGGTGAAGGGGGAACTGGTGAGGCAGCAAAAGTAGCGCTGCGATACACGTATTTACATTGGGGATTTCATGCTTGGGCAATCTATGCAGTTATTGCATTAGTGTTAGCTTATTATAAATTTAGAAAAAAAGAGCCGGGGTTGATGAGTGTAACATTAACTCCTTTACTTGGCAGGAGAGCAACCGGTGTAATAGGAATCATTATAGATGTAGTAGCTGTTTTTGCTACAATATTTGGGGTAGCTGCTTCTTTAGGATTAGGGGCTGCACAAATTAACAGCGGATTGAGTTATATTGCTGGAATTCCAAATAATTTTACGGTTCAGTTAATCATCATATCAATTGTTACAGTATTGTTTATCTTATCTGCAAGTACGGGAATACAAAAGGGGATTAAATATTTAAGTAATGCAAATATGGCACTAGCTGTTATCCTTTTAATTGTATTTTTGATTCTTGCCCCAACAAGATTTGTGTTAGATCTTTTTACTACAACACTTGGGAGCTATATTCAAAACTTACCTAGCATGGGTTTAAGACTTGCACCGTTTAATGAAGAAAGTGCTTCTTGGATCCAGGGCTGGACAATTTTTTATTGGGCATGGTGGATTGCATGGGCTCCTTTTGTAGGAACGTTTATTGCACGTGTTTCTAAAGGGAGAACCGTTCGTGAATTTATGGTTGCTGTATTAGTGATTCCAACACTTGTTTGTGCGTTTTGGTTTGCGGTATTCGGTGGAACTGGTATTTATTTTGAATTCTTTAAAGGATTAAATGTGAGTGGTCAAAGCTTGGAAACAGTGATTTTCTTTGTGTATCAGCAGTTACCATTAACAGGTTTGTTAATTGTTGTAACATTAATGTTGATTACCACGTTTTTTATTACATCTGCAGACTCGGCAACATTTGTATTAGGTATGCAGACTGCACATGGAAGCCTTAATCCACCGAATATTGTAAAGATTGTTTGGGGATTTTTCCTATCCGCATCAGCGATTGTTCTAATGCTATCTGGTGGTTTAAATGCAATGCAAACAGCGATTATTGTTAGTGCATTTCCGTTAACATTTGTTTTAATTGCAATGTCATTCT